>CAIQJL010000376.1 GCA_903872185.1 uncultured Bacteroidota bacterium
AAAGCACATGGCGGTAACAAAGGCTATAACAAATAGCTGGTTTGGAAACATAATTGAGGCTTCATCGCCCGCATAATCATTTGTGTTTGTTGACAGCTAAGTGCCACGCAATCCGCTACTTGTCATAGCCTCATCCGTTATCGGCAATATAAAAAATACGCCCAATAAGATACGCTACAAATGATAATAATTAGCAAAAGAGATAAACTATGTATTTAAAAAAATTAGAAATAAAAAACTTTAGAAAGTTTCGTACTGAAAATAATATAGTTGAGTTTGTTGATGCTGAAAGTTATCGAAAACAAAAAGAAGGTGAAAATAGTGATATTGCTTCAATAACTACTCTTATTGTAGGGAAGAATAATTCAGGTAAAACAACTATAACTATAGCTTTAGAAAAGCTTATTAAAGAAAAGAAATTTGGAGTAAATGATTTTAATTTCAGTTATTTAGAAGAAAAACTTCTTGAATATCAAAAAAGTGCTCAAGGTCCAGATATTATAGTAGAGCCTCCTTTTATAGAATTTAAACTTACTATAGGAATAGAAAAAGGAAGTTCCGATCTTGTTACTAATATTGTGCCATTCATGAAATTAAGCGATGTCGATAATTCTGAGTTAGATATTCTAATTAGATATGAATTGGATGAAAAACAAACTTTTCTAAAAAGTGTTACTGAATTGCTGGATGAGGGCCTTGTAGATTTTAGTAAAAGATTTAGAAAGTTCCTTGCGATTATAAATGATTTTACAGATTTTAAAACAAAATATTATAATGCATCTGGTTCTAGTGTGAATTTTAAAATAAAAGACCTTATAGAAATTACATCAATAAAAGCTAATAATATTGACGGTGAAAAATGTTTATCCAAAGCGTTTTGCAAAATTGTTGAATATCGGTACAAATCATCCTTAGGTAAGGACGATAGAAAAAGATTAGAATATGAAATAGAAAAGATTAATACTCAACTTAGTTTAAACATAGCAAATAAACATACTAAAAGTATTAATAATTCTTTAGGCGCTATTGAGTCTTCAGAAAAATTAGAAATGCTATTAAGGTCTGATATTACATTTAATAGACTGATGACTGATCTTATCAAATATGAATATGTTGAACATGGGCATAATATTCCAGAAACTCAATTTGGATTAGGATACACTAATTTAATGATGATTATTGCAGAATTAATTGAATATATGGAGAAATATCCTGAACAATCATTTAATAGCAAGGTCAATCTTATTTCAATAGAAGAGCCTGAGACTTTTATGCATCCACAAATGCAGGAATTATTTATCAAACATATAAACAACGCAATAACATCTCTTTTAGATGGTAAAAATAAAAAGGTTAATAGTCAGCTAATTATTACGACTCATTCTTCGCATATACTTAATAGTAAAATTCATAGTGGTAATACATTTAGCAATATAAACTATATTACGACAGTAAATAATAGTTCTCATTCAATTGCTTTAAATGATACAAAAATTACACCTGATACTGAACCAGGTAAAGAAGATCAGCAAGAGAACAACTTGAAATTTTTAAAGAAACATATAAAATACAAAGTATCTGAGTTATTCTTTTCAGATGCAATTATATTCGTTGAAGGAGTTACGGAAGAAACACTTATAAGGTATTATATTGATAATCACCAGACTTTGAATAAGTTCTATATTTCAATATTTAAAATTGATGGGGCTCATGGATTAGTCTATCATAAATTGATTAAACAAATAAAGGTGCCTGCTCTAATAATTACAGATTTAGATATAAAGAGAAGTGAAAAAGAGAAAGAAGAATTTATTCAAGTTACCACATTGGATGATAGAACAACAACAAATGCAACTATAAAGAAGTATTGTAAAAGTGATAGTAATCTAAAAGGCATACCTGAAAAAATTGAAATTGATAATTTTAGAGTATCATACCAAGGAATAATTGAAGGATTTTACGCAACAAGCTTTGAGGAAGCTTTTATACTAACAAATTTCAAGAATGCTATTTTAAAGAAAACAGTAAAAGCATTAAAGCCAGATATTATAGAGAAAATAATTGGACAGAAGGAGAATGTCGATCTGATGAAGGAGAACTCATACAGACTTCAACGAAAAATATCTAGTAGTAAAAGTGATTTTGCTAATAAATTATTATACGAATACATTACAGCTGATGACACTGTGGAACTTCCATATCTACCAGAATATATAATTGATGGACTTCGGTGGTTATCTGAAAAATTAAATGGAGGGGATAAGAAATGATGTTATCCAGAATATCTCCAGAAAAAAGAATTGAAGAAATAAAAATTCAAGAAGAGATTTTTGATTCGATTGACCGAAACGAAAATATTCTATTTAGTTCTGGGGCAGGTTCAGGAAAGACTTATGCTCTTATTGAAAGTTTGAAATATATTATTAATAAACACGGGCTAAGATTAAATGAGCATAATCAAAATATTATTTGCATCACTTATACTAATGTTGCTACAGAAGAAGTCAAAGAACGACTAGGAAATAGTGATTTGGTTAAAGTTTCAACAATTCACGAAAGAATTTGGGAACTAATTAAAGATTATCAAAAAGAACTTGTGGAAATTCATAAAGCAAAACTCATAAATGAAATTGAACTATTAAGGAACAAACTAATTGTTGATGATAAATTTGCAAAGTATCAAGGTCTAACTCAAGGTCAAAAAACAAGTTTTACTGAGTTAATGATTTCAAAAAAAGATGTCTTTTATAAAAGTTATGATGATAACGCTAAAGCATTTAAAACCATTTTCGATGATTTTCTTATCACCTATCCTGACATAGTTAAGAATGTTGCAAATTTTAAAAGTCTTGTAAGTACAATCTATAAATTAGAAAATTATGCATCATGCTTGGCAAATATTGACTCGGAAAAGAAGGGGTATAATAAAGTAGTTTATAATGCTGCATATAATATAGATCGTCTTCATTGGATGAGAATTAGTCATGATACCCTTTTAGAATATGGATTGAATATTATAAAAAAGTTTAAGCCATTACAGCAAATTATTATTGACAAATACCCATATTTTTTGATTGATGAATATCAGGATACAAACAAACAAGTTGTTGAAATAATGTCGCTTTTATCAAAATACGCTGGTGATATAAAGCATGATTTTTTTATGAGTTATTTTGGTGATCCAGCTCAAAATATTTACGATGAAGGAGTTGGTAAAAGCATAAATGAGATTCATCCTAACCTAAAAATTATCAATAAACCATTTAATAGAAGATCTACTAAAGAAGTTATTGATGTTATAAATACTATTAGGAATGATGAAATTAAGCAAGATTCAATTTACGATGATTCCAGTGGTGGAAATGTGAAATTCTATACTGGTGATAGGGATGCAAGTGAAGTTTTTATTGATAAATATATTAAAGAATGGAATATCTCTTTAGAAAATAAATTACACTGTTTTGTTTTGACAAACAAAACCGTTGCTGCATATAGCGGTTTCAGTAATATTTATACATTTTTTTCTAATACTAAAAAATACAAAAAGGACTATAAGCAATTAAATACAGAACTACTTAACGATGATAAGTCTAAATTAGGAGAAATCCCAATTCTTTTTTTTAGAATTATAGAGTTTAGAAATAAATTACGAAAAACAGAAACTCCGGTTCAAGAAATTATGAGTTTAGATATTTATAGTGACATGGATATTGGATCATTAAGACATTTCATTGATTTATTAAAAAAAATTAACGGTACAACTTTAGGTGAATTTATAAAAGCGATAAAACAAACCTATGACGAAACAGATAATGCAAAGTATCAAACACTAATAAATAAAATATTTGATTTTGAAGGATTTCCTGCTAAATCATTTGTAACCTACATAACTGAATGCCTTTACCCTAATTTAAAAGATGAAGATATGGAACAAACTACAGATATAACAAATGATTTTTTAAATATTAATTTAAGTGAATTTGACTTATGGTATAAATACATTCTTAGAGAAGTTGATAATAAAATTGTTTATCATACTTATCATGGCACAAAGGGATTAGAGTTTGATAATGTGATAATACTAATGGAGAATTCATTTGGAATAAACAAAAACTATTTCAATTCATATTTTATGGAATTAGGCAGAAATAGAGATGTCCCTGAAGAATATATTGAAAAATTCGAGCAGACAAAGAATCTTTTATATGTCGCATGTTCTCGGGCTATTAAAAATCTTAGAGTTTTATATCTTGATGATGTCTCAGGATTTAAAGATGGAGTTGAGAATATATTTTCAAAAGTGGAACAATGATAAATAAAGCCGATAACACGCTATATAAATAAATTGGCAGTCAGTGGTTTGCGAAGGCTTGAGCTTTTAATTTAGTTTACAGTAAATTGAAACGGAAGAGCTATTAAGTGCCAATCAATTCATATAGCCAACCGTTGTGCCTCATTTGATTAGCGATAATTACTTATCCCGGTCATCGACAACAAATAAAATATAATGAATATAGAGTTATTAGCATCTGATTTAGAAACTCCAGAATGTGAGTTTGCAATTACATTAAAATCTGAATTTGAATTTTGGTTAAAGAACAGGAAAGATAAAGACGATAAGATTTTTATTGCTCCAAATATAAGGGTTTATGGGGAGAATATAAGGGATATTGATGTGTTTGTTTTTGGCATTCTGGATAAAGGAGTTAGTTTGAAACTTGATTTTTTAGATGAAAATAAGAGATACAACCGAAATGTTTATGTTAGTTCATTTTGCTTTGCTATTGATATCAGAAACGAAAACATTGATAATATTGTCAAGGTTGATAATGATATTTGGATTAATGCTAATGGACGAAACGCAAATTTCTCAGTATATAATCGTAAATTATTTATGTCGATAAGGAAGTTTATACAATATTGCACAAACAATGAAAATAACATCCCATTTATATCCACATGTCTTTTCTTCAAAAATTTACCTGCAAAAAGCATTAGTTCCGAATTTCCAAATTTTTTAAGAGGTGAGCTGACAATACAAAGGCTCTTTCAATCATATGCTTATACTTCATCACCAAATAAGATTACTTCTGAAAACGGAGAGTATTATATTTTAAATGGCATTTACACAAAGGACGAAAATGCCTTTAATATGTTAAAATCTTTAATTGGTGCTTTTTCTTTGATTAAGTCAAAAATAGGACCTTTAACAAAAATCAAACTTGATGCATTTTCAAAAAGCCGTAAGGATTTACCTCAATACTATGATAGTCTTGGTAATGAATTATTAATATTAAAAGGAGGAGCAGGTACTGGAAAGACATTGAAAATATTAAATATTGCTAAGGAACTTTACGATAGTGGTAATCGTTGTTTAATTCTAACCTATAATAGAGCATTAGTCTCAGACATAAATAGATTATTAGATTTAAATAATATTAATGCTCAACCCTTATCAGAAACAATTGAGATAAAAACAATACATTCATTTCTAAGTCCAATATTAGATGAAATTATTCATTGGAAAAGCAAATTTATTAATGACGAAAAGCATGAAATTAAAGAGATGAAATCATTGGCTTCAGATGATGAAATTTCTGAATCAGAACTTAAAGCAATTAATTCTAAAAGTAACATATTTTACTTAACATGTTATATTGATATTCTTAAAACAGCATCCGAAAAAATAAATGATTTTAACATTAAGGAAGTTGATAAAGAATATTCTGCTTGCTTTCAGGCTGTTTCAAATTTTGATTTCATTTTAATAGATGAAGCGCAAGATTGGCAAAAAGAAGAAAGAGATATCTTATATAATTTATTTGGTTCTAATAAAATAATTATTGCAGATGGTCTTCAACAATTAATCAGAACGCAAAGCCCATTAAATTGGAAAGTATCAAATAATAGGACTATACAGCATAGGGAAATAGTCTTTCCAAAAAAATCTCTACGCCAAAATGAAAAACTTTGTCATCTCCAAAATTATTTTGCAAAAAAATATTCTGTGCCATGGGATGTTTTAATAAATGATAAACTAAGCAAAGGAACTGTTTATGTGTTTGTTGGTAATGTGAATGAACAAATTGCTGGATTTATAAAGGATTTCACAAAAGGTTATTCTGCTGATAAATATGACGACTTACTCTTTCTTTCTCCACCTCAAATGATTGATAAAACCACAACAAAGACAAAATTCAAAAAAGATGATAAAGCATATTCTGTTGACGAAATTCAAAAAAGGTCATTTAAACACACAGAGGAATTCCATGCAATTGGCTTGGATGTATTTGATATGACTCATGTTGATGTTGTGAAGAATAATCAACCAAAAGAGGGAGAATATAGATTAATAAATTATGAATCATGTAGAGGACTTGAAAGTTACGGTGTCGTGGCTTTAGAAATGGATACATTTTTTGACAATAAAATCAAGTTCTATAAAGAGGATAAAGAAACAATAAAACAAGGAGATATCTTTGCCCAAACTCATGAAGATAAAGCATTAAGATATGCTGCAATGTGGTCATTAATTGTTTTTAGTAGACCTGTAGAATTATTAGTTATTACAATTAAAGATAAAAACTCAATTTTCTACAGAGCACTTAGAGAAATAAAAGAAAATAATGATAGTTTGTTGGAAATAATCGAATAATAACGAGGCACAACATCGTATATAAAACATTTGGCAGTCAGTGGGTTATTGAGCGTTTCAGCCCGTATCAAAAGTCATTGTAATTTGACGGGAAAGTGCTTCGAAATGCCAAACGTTTCATATCCGTAACCGTTACCGCCAATGCTTGTTGAAAAAATCGCCACCGAGAAAATTTTAAAATATTTTTGAATAATGTTCACTAATTAGCTAACTTTGCACAGTGAAAGAAAAATTCGTCAGAAACATATTTTATTATAAGAACTATTATC
>CAIQJL010000377.1 GCA_903872185.1 uncultured Bacteroidota bacterium
AACTGATCTTCGATACATACAAGAGTTCTTAGGGCATAAGAGCAGTAAGACGACAGAAATCTATACCCATGTATGCGAACAGAGTTTACTAAAAATTTCCAGCCCCTTTGATAATTTGTAAAAAATATTATTCACCTCAAAGGTGTATAAAGGATGACAGAATAGCTGGCTTTATACACTTTTTGGTGTGATATGGTGCATATATAAAGGAGTTATGGTTTATTTAAATTGTGCTAAAATCCACATTATGAATAATAACAATAAAATATTTATAAGCTATTCACATAATGATAAAGAATGGGTGCAAAATAACCTTATTCCAATTTTACGTAAGAATAATATCAATTTAACAATTGATAAAGAACTTAAATATGGTCAAGATTTTTATGATTGGATAGATAATAATATTTCAACGGGAAGTTATTTCCTGTTAATTATTTCCGATGAATATTTAAAAAATGATTCATGGGCTAAACTAGAATACAAAACTATTCTTGCCCAAAGTTTATGTAAAAACATAGAGATATTCCCAATTTTGAAGGATATTGAAACTAAAAAATTACCTACGGGACTTAAAACAGTAAATAGTATTATTGTAGATGACAATCTTGAATTCTCTATTAAAAAATTAGCAGAATATATTAATAAAAGTACTACTAATTCTATTCCTGCTCCAAATGAAATAAATAAACAATTACGTCGAATAAGAATTCAAACATCAAATGAATGTCCCCTAAATTGTACTTTTTGCCATTGGGATTTTTTTGAAAAGAATCTATTTTTTGATGATAAATCTTCTTTAAACATATTAAAAAAAATAAACTCGACATCCCTTAATCCCAACTTTGATTTTGTTTATAGCGGTGGAGAGCCATTAAATTCAATCCATATTGATGAATTTCTAAACATTGCTCAAAATAAAACTTATCTTGAGACAAATGCACTATTATTAAGTAACGATAAAATCCAGTTAATTAATAATAGCGAAATAAGAGATATAAGAATTAGTTATCATCCAAAGATGCTCACGAGAGAACACGATGAAATCATAAAAAAAAACATACTCAATCTTTTAGAAAATGGTCATGATGATTTATCAATCAGGTTTAATCATGTAATTACAGAACCAAAATATCAAAGCATATCAAAATATATAAATAATATTCTTGAGAGCTTTGGTTCGAATAATAAAATAAAGGGAATAGCTTTTATTCAAGCCACAAAACATAATTCAATTGTTAATGATACTATCGACCTATTTAAACTTGCTGAAGAATGGGCGGACGTAAAGGAAATTAATATCAAAGATGATAAAATTGGTAGGAGAAAAATTGCTGAAAAAATTTCCGGAAATTTAAAAATTGAATTTATAAAAATCAATTGCGATATTGATATAACATTTCGATGTTTAAAGTGCATTAGAGAACAGGATATTTCGATATTATTAGATGGAAGAGTAAAAATATGTACTGGATTAATCAATAACAGACAAAATTCATATTTCTTAAAATTATTAGAAGAAAACCCTTTACTTGGAGTCTCAAATTTAATTAGAAAAAAGTATGCGTTTATTGGCTTTTTTTATAATTTATATTTTTTAGTAAGTTCATCAAATTCAATTTTTTCAGATAAATATGATGAAGATAAAATTACTGAATTTAGACAATACCTAAACACTAAGAACTTTAATTTTAGCATTCATGACGATTTTGCCTCTCAACTTGCGAATTTTATAATATCAGAATCAAATTCATTTCGAAAAACTTTCTATGAAGATAAGTACACACATAATGAATTTGAAGTATCCTTTAAAACCTTAGAATTTTTAGTGTCTGAATTGTTTAATCCAAATATTGGATTAAACAAACAACTGAAAATACTTATTCTAATATCTTACTTCTCAGTTGATTTTGATGTATTTGATAATCCAAAAACAAGATTAGTTCAGAATCTGCTAGCAAGTTTACTTCTGCTAATTGAAAAAGAGGATGATACGGATTTTATTGAATTATCACTTTTCTATTTAATCATAGTAGGAATTGGAGTCAGTAATTGTTCCCCTTCTTTGTTTAATAGCTTTATCGAAGAATATACTTCAACAACAGCAACTCCTTCAATATTGCACTACATAAAGGGATTAATTCTTCGAGAAGAGTCAAAAGAAGCAGAAAACAAGGAAAATAAAACACAAATATTAGACAAAGCGCTAGAATGCTTGAAGCTAGTAACTACAAGAATAAAATCTGGTGAAGAAATACGTCGTATTTCGCATTCATTTTGTAATGAGCTTGAGGTTGAAGTATTAAGAAATATAGGAACTATATATAAGGACAAATGTAAAATATCAATGAATGATGACCAATTAAAAAAAGAAAAGGATTATTATTTTGAAACTGCAAATGAAAAAGCAATCAAAAACAATACTAAATTAAGGTATTATTCATTATTTAGTGACGGATATTCCGTTCTTCTTGAGTACTTTAATAACAAAAAAAATAACAGTTTACAAATAAAGGCATATAATTCTTTAAATGAATCCGTATCTCTTAATAATGATTTTTATGCTTCAAACATCCGTTTAGGCTTATTAGAATTAGAAAAAAGCCAATATAATGAAGCCTTAGAAAGCTATTACAAAGCAAAAAATGCATTTACTAAAATTGCTATTTTGACCGATCAAGAATATCTTAATTATATTTTTAATGAGTTAATAAGAGTTGCCATTTATTATTTGAAAAATAAAAGCAGTAAGATTCCGAGCGTACCCAATTTTGGTATTTTAAGATGTAAAAATATTGAAGGAAAAGATATTGATTGTGTTAAAGAAGACGCCCAATTTCTTTATGATATTATAGATGAAAAATGTAAACATCCTGAGAAGTTTAATTTGCTATATACCATTGAGCTTTTTATTAAAAATTGTGAGCTATTAAAAAAAACAAACCATAACAATCTGTATATGTCATAGCCTGTTTTGTGGGTAATTGTAGGTTTTTCACCCGCATCTACTTCATCTCGGCTTGACAGGAAAGTAGCCCGCAATCGGCTACGCCACATACAAGAAACCGTTGTGTGCAATACAAAAAAGAAAGAGACTATGACAGAATTAAATCTGAATCTTGTTCATCCAACTGACGGTCGTGTAATCTCAGTTACATTAGACAATTCAATGACACCAAATGAAATTATAGGAGAATTAATAAGTCATAAGTTCATTGATGCTAATAGCTATTCAATAGGTGTCAAAGGAGGATTGATTTTAGATTTAGACAAATCAATTATTCAATCAGGAGTTAATAATAATGATACATTAAGAATAATTCCCTCGGTTTGTGCAGGATGAAAAAACTATTTAAAATAAATAAGATATCAGAGCCTAAAGGTGATTTAATAACGCCATTGGCAATTGAAGATTACTTGGATGCAATAAAAGAGAACAGAGATAGAGTAAGGTTGCATTCTTCTCAGTTAAGTAATATTTGTGGCCTGTTACTCTCTGCAATTTTTATTGTGATTTTTTTCTTAATTAAGGAGGATTATAATGGTATTTTAATCAAGGTCATTTATGCTACAATGTTTGGAGGGGTGTTTTTTTTGATTACAACTTTATTGTTTACCATTTTGTCGACCTCATTATCAAAACCTACAGCGGTTTCAAATGTTGGAGAAAGATTAAACTTACAAATCAAGATATATAATTCAGAATATAAGAAGCTTAAACTTGGTCAAATATCCTTAATTGTATCAATTGGATTATTTTTTTTAGGACTTTTATTTTTCTTGATTTTGGTGAATAAATAGAAAGCACAGCACACAACAAGCGTTATAAAACATTGGGGTTTATGTGGTTATGCGAGCGTACTGCCCCGCATCAATCTCAGTGCAACTCGACAAGAAAGTAACCCGCAACCCCCAACGTTTCATACCGCCGACCGTTACCGCCAATGCTTGTTGAAAAAATCGCCACCGAGAAAATTTTAAAATATTTTTGAATAATGTTCACTAATTAGCTAACTTTGCACAGTGAAAGAAAAATTCGTCAGAAACATATTTTATTATAAGAACTATTATC
>CAIQJL010000378.1 GCA_903872185.1 uncultured Bacteroidota bacterium
TCTAAAAGTGTCCTGATTTTACCCTGATGTACATAATAATGGCTGATTTTGTTGGGTTTTATATTTAAAAGAGTACAAAAAAGTATTTCTCATATAAATACAACCAATTCACGACCAAAACGCGACCATTTTATGACCAGAAAAACCAATTAATGACCAAAACATGACCAATTCATGACCATTTTATGACCAAAACGCGACCAATTTACGACCACTAATAAAATTCGCACACTTTTCGCATGATTTTCGCAGGTTTTTCACGTGGTTTTCGCAGAAAATTCGCAGAGTTTTCACAGTAAAATAATTTCATTGTAGCTTTTAAGGCCTTTATTTATGGGAAATCTAATTGAAATGTACATTAAAATGTGTTTTTGTTAGTTTTAATTGAACATTCCTTGAAAAATCACCTCAAAGCAAAAACTACTATAGGTGAATTTATGTTTACAACTGGAATTATTAAAGACAATAGCTAATTGCTGATGGGTGATTAATTAAAATGTCCAGTTTTTTCTAATAAAAACTGGACAAATTACATGAATAATATTTTTGTGAATAATGAACTTAATGAAATTTCAGTATGTGCAAAAATTGCATATAAAACAAATTGTCTTATGCACTTTATAGCCCACTTATGCACTATACTGCACTGGTGAGATAAAAGTTAGTTGTAAAAATCCAAACAGCAAAATCGAATATTTAAATAATATTAAATTAAAAAGGGAAGAATTAATCTTCCCTTTTTTCAAATTATTTAATTTCTTCCGAAATTAGTTCTTTCGTTTTTATTTTTGAGGGTGAAAATATTCCGATAACTCCTTTTACACCAACACTCATTAATATGTTATAGAAGAATATGATAAATGCAATCAGAAGCATAGCACCACAAATTGCAGCTAAAACCATGTATGTGTTAAATTCTCCATTTGTATATATTGATCTACGCAACATCCCATGCATACCAGCCATCCCCATAAATGCTCCCATTCCTATTCCACCTAATATATGTAACCAAAAGTGAGCATTAGCAAGTTTTTGACTATATAATTTTGCTCCATTTGTTAGAATTGGGAATAAAAAATAAATTGCCGAATACAAAGTCATTGTTAAACCAATTAAAATTGCAACATGTACATGTGGTCCTATTATCCATTGTGTGTTATGAAGTATTCTATTTAAGCCTAAATCGGCTTGTAAAATTCCAGCAGGAACTGCAAGTGCAAAACCTAGCAACCCACCGATTAAAAATTTAAGCGGATTAGTCATTTTTAATGGACGTGCACTCCACAATGTAACAAGTGTTATGAAAAATGCTAACCCTTGAGTAATAAGCTCAAATGCAGTAACCATTTCACCCGAAACTACTTTTAATATTCCTGGCTGTGCCTGATCAGACATTAAATGATGAGACCAAACAGTCCAAGAAACTATCAATTCTATAAGTAGAGCAGCTCGTGCCCAATTTTCCATAAAAAGTTTTTTTCCTGTAATGAGAGTTGCTAATAAATACCAAGTTCCTGCAACAAATATCAGAACCAATCCATCAGCAACTAAATCGAGTCCCCACCAAAATGTGTTTTTATAGAGCAAAGAATCTATTACTGTTGTTTTAAGATCATATCCCATTATTGAACCAATCATAAATATGAGAATAAGAACGCCTGTAGCGGTAATTATTATAGCATTTAATAATGTATCAACAGATCCACGAGCTATTGCAGCAACCGGTAACGATACTAAATGTTCCTTTTTATTTTTAGAAAATAAATTAGTTAATCCGCTTAATCCTAATGATGAAGCTAACAATTTACCAGAAGGTTGTTTTTCCCAACCCTCGGGAGTGTACATAATAGTTTTAAATATATTTACAA
>CAIQJL010000379.1 GCA_903872185.1 uncultured Bacteroidota bacterium
AAACTGAAGAATTACTGAAAGAAATTCTTTATAATACTCATGAAAAAATATTAAGATATCAGGAAATTCATTCTGAAACCAGAGGAATGGGTACTACATGCGTTTTGGCTTGGATTAAAGACAATGAATTACATATTTGCTGGAGTGGAGATAGTAGGCTTTATTTATTAAGAAAAAACAAACTCGAACAAGTTACTACAGATCATTCTTATGTACAAAAATTAGTTGAGAATGGGATAATTACTAAAGATAAAGTTAGTTCACATCCTGATAGAAATAGAATAACACAATGCCTTGGATCTAATGCAGCAAAAGCAGAACCCGAATATTTAAAATTGAAGTTATTAAAAGGAGATAGGATTTTAGCTTGTAGTGATGGTATTCATTCAATGATTCCTGATACAGAAATTGAAAATATTCTAACTGTTGAAACAACAATAACGAATGTAATTGAAAAGCTTATTCAAAAGACTAATAATGCTGGTGGATATGACAATATTACAGTTGTTGTATGTGATGTTTTGAAGTGCAAAAAAGGTTATCTCTATTTTGTTCAAAAAATTATAAATAAATTCAGATAATCTTATTGAAATAATATAAAAAAATAAATGATAGGCACTAAAATAAAAGATTATATTTTAACTGAACTCATCGAAAAAGGTGGAATGGGAGATGTTTATCTTGGTGTTCATGAAAGTCTTGGAAGAAAAGTTGCCATTAAAATGCTAAATCCTGTTCTGGCTGCAAATGAAGATTTAAGAAATCGTTTTAAAGAAGAAGCTCTTGCTCTATCTCAATTTAGCTCACCATTAATTGTTGATATTATAACAATTTCTGAGCAACCAGAAGGAATTTTTTTGATAATGAAATATATTGATGGTATCACATTAGATAAATATATAGCAAATAGAAAAACTCCTTTAAATGCTGAAGAAGTAAAAAGTTTATTTCTTCAGATGTTAGATGCTGTTGACCACATTCACAATAATGGTATTGAGCATAGAGATATTAAACCCTCAAATTTTATGGTAAATAAGAGTGGGATAATAACACTCATTGATTTTGGCATTGCAAAAAGATTAGATGGAAGAGACCATAAGTTAACTAAAACAGGAATTCAGATAGGGACTCCATATTATATGAGTCCTGAGCAAATAAAAACAGGCCTGTCTGATAAGCTTTCTGATATCTATTCACTTGGTGTAACATTATATGAAATAGCAAGCGGAAAGCGGCCATATCCTGAAACACTTACTGAATATGAACTTTATAAAAGAATAGTTGAAGATAGTTTGCCAGACTTAGACAATAAAATAATATTCTGTAACATAATTAAGAAGGCAACTGAAAAATTGCCAATAGACAGATATCAAAGCATAACTGAATTTAAAAAGGCATTTGAACTTGTAAAAGAATGGGATCCAAGTAAAACATTGCCTGGTATATCAATTATTAATACACAGGCTAAGAAACTTGAAAAGATTGCTGATATTCCTTATATTTCAGAACCAATTATACCTAAAAAAAAGAAAACTGATGAAAATACTTTTCAGAAAAAAATAACTAAGAGTACAATAAATATTTCTTTGCTAGTTTTCTTTTTGGTAATTGCTTTTATTAGTATAATAATCGGCATTTCATATTTCACTAATGTAGAAGAGACAATAAATAATAATGAAGATGGAAGTAATGTAAATAAAAATATTACTACAAATAAAGAACATTTAATGTTAAAGGATGTAGTAAATAATGATAATAATGTAGCTCAAAATAAAAATAATTTAGTAGATAATAATTCAAAATCTGATGTAGAAAGCAATAATCAAAATTCAGAAACAAAAAACATAAACTCAGCATATTATATAGGACAGGAAAATGAAGGAGGAATTATATTTTATATCGATAAAACTGGCAAACATGGAGTGGTTGCTGCCATATTAGACATTGGAAATTTTAATTGGTATGATGCTTTTAATAAATGTCATACACGTAATGAAAATATGTTCTCAGATTGGCGGTTGCCCTCAAAAAATGAACTTAATCTAATGTACGATAATTTGCATAGAAAAGGAAAAGGTAATTTTTCTAACCAAAATTACTGGAGTAATGATTTTTATGAGGAAAATAATGCATGGGTTAAGAATTTTTCAAATGGTAAATTGGACTATTTTAGCACTTCCATTAATACCTATAATGTGCGATGTGTTAGGGATTTTTAATTAAACAATGAAATGATAGGCACAAAAATAGAAGTATATATTATAAAAGAGCTTATCGTACAAGGCGGAATGGGAGACGTTTACCTTGGCGTACATGAAAGTTTGGGAAATAGAGTTGCTATAAAAATGTTAAATCCTATTCTATCTGCAAATGATGAATTACGTTTACGTTTCAAGGAAGAAGCACTTGCATTATCAAAATTTAGTTCACCAGTTATTGTGCAAGTTATTACATTTTCCGAGCAACAAGAAGGAACTTTTCTTGTAATGCAATATATTGATGGAATAACATTAGACAAATACATTGCAAAAAAAACATTGAATATAGAAGAAATTAAAGGTTTATTTGTTCAAATGCTTGATGCAGTAGAATTAATACATGACAAAGGTATTGAACACAGGGATATTAAACCTTCTAATTTTATGGTAGATGAGCGAGGCCATGTAACACTAATAGACTTCGGCATTGCAAAACGACTTGATGGAAGAAATCATAAGTTAACCAAAACAGGCATACAAATAGGAACACCTCATTACATGAGTCCTGAGCAGGTGAAAATAGAAGATTCAGATAAACGTTCAGACATTTATTCTTTAGGAGTAACTCTGTTTGAAATGGCAAGTGGTAAGTGTCCTTATGATGATACAATTACATATTGGGATTTACAACATAAAATTGTACAAGATCCATTACCAGAATTACAGAATATTTTTAATAACATAATAAAGAAAGCTACAGCAAAAATTCCAGTTGATAGATACCAGAGTATAAAAGAGTTTAAACTTTCTATAAAACTAGAATTTGAATCGGTAAAAGCATGGGATCCTAAGAAAACATTACCTGGCATTCCTGTATTTCAAAATGTTGAAATTATTGATGAGCAATCCAAAGCTAATTCAATAAAAGGTGATGCTTCAGTTTATATACCAAAATCTACTTTAACTGTTAAAAAACAACGGAAAAATATAATATATTTTATAATCGGCATTTTTTTAATTATTGTATTATCGGTATGGCTAGATGGTATAAATAAAAAAAGAGAGCTTATCGTACTTCAACAAGAGAACCGAGCACAAATTGAACGGAATAGAATAAGAAAAGCGAATACAGATTCGATTGCAAATAGTTTATTGTGGGATGAAGGTTACATTATTAAACAAGCTCCACAAAAGCCAACTTCAGATTTCTTTATAGGTCAAAACTATGGTGGTGGAATAATATTTCATATTGATGAAACTGGAAAACATGGTTTAATTGCTGCAAATCATAATTTAAATGGCGGATATGGTAATTCAGGAATGTTAAAATGGAATGAAGCAAAATCTAAATGTAATAAATACTCTTATTCTGGATATAATGATTGGCGTTTACCTACTAAAAATGAACTTATTTTAATGTATGATAATTTACATAAAAAAAGGTTGAGCGTTTTTGAAGAAGCAAGTTATTGGAGTAGTACAGAGCGTGGCACAGAAGAGGCGTGGTTGAAAGCATTTGATGATGGTACTCGGGCTGAAATTCCTGATTCATGGCAAGGTTATTACGATAAAATTAATGGAGCTGCAGTTCGTTGTGTCAGATCCTTTTAATTAATGAAAATATGTTAGGCACAAAAATAAAAGATTATATAATAACAGAGCTCATCGAAAAAGGAGGAATGGGCGATGTATTTCTAGGTGTGCATGAAAGCTTAGGCAGTAAAGTTGCGATAAAAATGCTAAATCCAATTCTAGCTGCAAACGATGAATTAAGATTGCGTTTTAAAGAAGAAGCTCTAACTCTTTCTAAGTTTAGTTCACCAGTAATAGTAAACATTATTACTTATTCCGAACAAAAAGAAGGTGTATTTTTAGTAATGCAATACATTAATGGTATAACACTGGATAAATATATTGAAAAAAGAGAAAAGCCTTTAAACTCTGAAGAAATAAAGAATTTGTTTTTTCAAATGCTTGATGCTGTTGAATTGATACATGAACAAGGCATAGAACACAGAGATATAAAGCCCTCAAATTTTATAGTAGATAGAAATAACCATTTAACGCTTATTGACTTTGGCATAGCAAAACGCATTGATGGAAGAGATCATAAGTTAACGAAAACGGGTATACAAATAGGAACACCACATTACATGAGCCCTGAGCAAGTGAAAATTGAGGATGCAGATAAACGTTCAGATATTTATTCTTTAGGAGTTGTTCTTTTTGAAATGGTTAGTGGTAAATGTCCATACGATAATTCTATTACTTATTGGGATTTACAACATAAGATTGTACAAGAGCTTTTACCTGAAATTAATAACAATAATAATTTTAATATAATTA
>CAIQJL010000380.1 GCA_903872185.1 uncultured Bacteroidota bacterium
AAATTAATAGTAGTAAATTTTATATAATTTAATTTTAGCTATTCTCCAAATTGATATTTATTGCATTTGTTTTGGCAAGTCGCTAATCTTTTAAACAGCGAACAGAAAATCCAGTATTTTTAGCGTAGTTGTCTCTAAATACATCGCTGTAGATGTTGTATAGGTTCCTAAACCATGCATTACTTGAACTACTCTCTGTAGAAGTCCACCAGTCGTCGCTTATGCCAATGTTAAGAAAAGCGCCAGCAGAATTGCGGTAACCTGCTGGAAGAGCTGTAAAGTTGCTTTTATTTCTATAGGATGGGTAATCAGTATTACCAACCGATCCAGTCACTGTTGATGATAACCAGTTTGCTAAAGCTGCCATTGATTTGGCTATATTATTTCCTGTTGTTGTACCATCGTAATTATAACCATTTGCAATAAGATAGTTTTCTAGTGTTGTCCATTCAATATCAGTAGGCAAATGCCAGCCAATTGGGCATATATTACGGCTGTCGGTTACTGCATACCATGTGTATAAACGACCATAAGTGGCTACGCTGTCTTCAATTCCATTACACGCCCATTGGTATTTTGGTTCATTTTCGCTAGTAATATCCAATGTAGCTGGTGTTGTTGTACCAATTAAATCTCCATTCCGGTATTTTGTTGTTTTTAGATTCTCAACCATCCAAACTTGAGTGCCAATAGTCACAGTGTTATAAATATTACCATCAAAATCAGACACAGTTAAAGTTGGTGTAGAATTTAAAGAGTTATTTTCATTAACTTTTTTACAACCATTTACAAATATTACAAATATTGAAATCATTATTAACGAGCAAATCCAAATAGTTTTTTTTAAAGTCATAATAATTATTTGTAATAGTTATTTTTAACAATATGGCTAATATTTTAAAATACTTGCAATTAATTGCAGTAATTGTAATGCCATAAAGGTAAGTATTTTTGTTATTCTGAAAAGTTGCAACTAACTGCACTGTGTTGCAGGCAGTGGTTTTGGAAAATCAATAACTGTCTTATACTTAAATGATTTATTAGATTTAATGCTTAGAAATGGACTTTAAAATGTTTAATAAATATGCTGAAAAAGCAATAATTTTTATTAATAGTACCTCGAAGTTTTTTCGCACAAGGTAAATTCACTTGCGCTATTTAGAGTGTATTTGCTTATTGTTTTAATTAGCAAATAATTATATTTTTGGTTTTTAAATAAAAATAAGATTAATGGGAAACTTTTTATCTATCCCTGAAGAAGAATAGTCAATACAATTATTTTATGATGGATTGGTACAAAATTCCTAAAAAACTTAATCGTCCTGTATGGAGTGAGCCCTATTTTGATGATTGTGGAGGAAATGCTAATATGGTTCCTTGTGAAATTGTAAACAATTTAATAAACGATGTTATAACAATTTATTTTGAAACCGAACAATCAGATGATATAAGTATGCTTGCTATTCAATTTACTGGAAAATAATTAATAAAAAACAACTAATGTTATATCAAATTATTATCACAAATTTAATGAAAAATCTTTCAATTATTTATAATAAGATTGATTTGTTTTGTAAAGATTCTGAAATTCTAAATGATAAAATTAATATTATAAATCTTGTTGTAGAAGAATTAGTTACAAATATTATTTCTTATGGCTATAATGATGATTTGACACATGAAATAATTGTTAATTTGGAGATTGAAAACGATTTGTTACATATTAAAATCATTGACGACGGACTTGAGTTTAATCCAATTGATTCTAAAGACGCAGATGTAAATTCAGAAATAGGTATTAGGCAAGTTGGCGGATTAGGAATTCATTTGGTAAAAAATCTTACAGAGTCTTTAAGTTATGTTAGAGAGAATTATAAAAACATTATTTCTACTTGCATAAAAATCAAGTAAGATATAAATTTGAGTATAAAAAAGTTTAGGAACGAAACATGGGTGAGGAGGAGGCAACAAAATTAATTACATCATATTTTAAAACTATGATAAACACTTGTCCACAGAAAGTATATTAGTAATAATTTTCTCTTTGTTAGTTGTTAAAAGGAATAGTGAAATAAAATGTTGAGCCTTTTTTTTCAATGCTTTCTACCCAAATTCTGCCACCAAGCATTTCAACATAAGCTTTTGAAATAGATAATCCAAGACCGACTCCTTCATAATCTCTGGAGTGCCCTTCACTACCTTGTCTGAATCTTTTAAAAATAATTTCCATTTTTTCAAATGGTATTCCTGCGCCTGTATCTTTTATATAAAATTCAAGAAATTTCCCTTTTCAGTGTGTTATAGATATTATTAAATATTACGCTTAATATTTCTGCAGACTTAGAGTTATTGTGAAGTGAAACTTTACAAACAATAAAAATTAAAGAACCCGCGAAATTAGTCGAGAAATGCAATAAATAAATAGAGAAGTAAATAGCACAAAAGTCGAATACAGAAAGAGATTATTAAGGATATTTAAAGAACTTGTGTTATTTAGTAATCATGATTTGAAATATATCTTAAATAAGCAGAACAGAAACTATTTTAAAAGAAATCTCAAATAGGGGTTAAGACGTCATTTATTTGCTATTAATAATAACTATGGGGAAATCTTGCCCAAAACTATATCCTGTTGGATATTGAGGGGAACCATGATATTTTTCTGAGAGTTCAGGAACTCTTTCTTCTACATAAGTCTTTAACTCATTTGCAGTTATTTTATCGTCTTTTAATCCACCATTTGCCTTTCCCTCTAATGCTTCCAGAATTGCATATGTAAATAAACCATGTTCAAGAGTTCCGGCTTCATTAGCAAATTGACTCTCTTGAGAAGCAGTTATGAAAAATGTGCCTGTACTTCTTGCTAATTGAGCAATAGCTTTTTCGCGACTGGCTCCTCTTTTTGCAAAAGCTTCAACAGCACCGCCTGATTGACATGCATCCAGAATAAATAATTGCTTCCCTGCCTTAATTTTACGAGAAAATTCCATTAATTCTGAAGCGGAAATAGCTTTTTCCTTTAATATTTCGGCATCTCCATATAAGTTAGTAACGTCGTATGTAACAATATAAAAATCAGATTCGCCTTTTTTATTTTCCAAACTCATAACACCGTGTCCGGCATAATAAAAAAGAAAAACATCTTCAGGACCAATTTTCTTTGAGAACTCTTCAAATTGCTTTGTAATGTTTTCCTTATTAGCATTTTCATCCTTAATGAATACTTCTTCAACATTATGAAAAATTTGATTAGCATTTTCTTTTAAAGCTTTTGAATATGCTTTTGCATCATTTGTTGCAAAGCTTAAATCGTATTTTGGATTTTTATATTTATTAATCCCTATAGATAAAATATAAAGATCAGTCAAAGCATCTTCTCCGTCATAGTTTATTATTATTTTTGAAGGAAAGGATTCTGTTCTTTCTTTATTAATTACAACCGTTTTTATTTCGTTCTTGCCATCAGATAACTGGATATTATACTTATTTGATAATTTATTTCCTCCTCTAAAAACAATCTCAGACGATAAAGATTCATTTAAAATAAGTTTTTCATTATTGTAAATTCTAATTTCATCTAATGCTCCACCTTGATCAGAAATATCAACTATAATTGGAATTATTTTTTCTCTCCAATTGTAAATAGAGTCATCTACTAAACTTATTTCATGCTTTTGAGTGTCCTCAATTCTGATAGTTATTTTTGGAGATTCTTTAATTACTTCATTTAAATTTCCACTTAACTCGCTAAAAGATTCACCTTCAGTTATTCTTTTTATTAGGTTTGGAGTGTAATATTTTTCAAATAAGGATCCAATGGCAATTACTTCCATACCTGAAACATAATTCACTGATTTTAATGCTTCTTTAGTTCCATCAAAATATCCTAATGAATTTTTTGCAAGCCAATTATCTCTGTCAATCTGAAAGTAAGTGTACAATTCTTTAAATGTAGATAAGTCCCAAACTTTAATTACTCCATCTACAGTGCAAGAAATCAATTTTTTCCCATCAGGAGTTATTTTAACAGATGTCACAGAGTTCGAATTTCCTTCAAGAGTTTTTATTTCTTTGCCAGTTGTTATATCCCATAGTTTTATTGTTCTATCACTGCTTCCTGAAGCAATAAATTTACCGTTTGGATCGCAGCAAACAGAATAAACTGCTCCTCTGTGATTTTCAAGTTTTGTTAAAAGCATACCGGTAAGTACATCCCAAATCTTAATTTTACCATCCCAACTCCCAGTTATCATTGTTTTTCCATCAGGAGTAAAATCAAAAGAAGAAAGTATTTCGGTATGACCAATTATAGTTCGAAATTCAGCTCCTGCATCTAATTCCCATAATTTTAGTTGTTTGTTTAGATCGCCAGAAACTACGTACATATTGTTAGGTGTAAAGCCAACAACATAGGGTGAAATATTATCCAACTTAATAATTTGTATTTGTTTTCCACTTGCTACATCCCAAATTCGTATACTACTATCCCAACTACCACTAACAAGATACTTACCGTCTGAACTGAATTTTATATCAAAAATTAATTCTTTATGCCCTTTGAGAGTCATTATCTCTTTGCCAGTTTTTGTATTCCAGAGTTTTATATAATTATCTCCTCCAGCCGAAGCAAGTATATCACCAGTTTTATTAAAATCGAAACAATATACTATTTTAGAATGTCCAACAAATTCTTTTGCAATTTTTCCTGTCGAAATATCAATCATAATAAGGGTTGAGTCAATATTTCCTTTAACCATATATTTTCCGTCCGGACTAATTGTTATACCCGATTTAGCAGATAAATATTTTAGAATACTTACATCAGTCCAATCGTTGTAACTGAAGTTTAGTCCATCTGTTCTATCTTTATTAAGATATCCTTTATACACTTTTTCAATACTTGCATTAGAAATGTTCCAAAGTGCAGCGGTGTTATTTTTGTTTGGGGTGATAATATATTTGTCGTCAGGACTAAAATAAGGTTCGAATATATCCAAATGTTCAGTTTTTATTTCTACCACCTGATTTCCTGTTTTTGTGTTAAAAACCAGTATGTTTTGATCGTTTATTGCTAACACATATTTATCAGAAGAACTGAATTTAATGTAATTAAGCGATTCTGTACAATCTTTAAAAGTTTTAAGTTTTGTTCCTTTCTCTATATCCCAAAGTATTAATCCAGCTTTTTTAGTTCCAGTCAAAAGATATTTATTACTGTTAGATATTGCTACTTGCATGTTACAGCCATCACATTGCACATTCTTGTCGTCTTCGAATCTGTTTATTTCCTTTCCAGTTTCCGAGTTAAATACTTTTGCAAATAGTTTGGCTGATCCTAATGCTATGTATTTTCCATCAGGACTGAAAGTCATCGAAAAAGTTTTATCAAAATCTAGAAAAAATAAATCTTTCTTTGATTCTATGTCAACGATTTTTGCCTGTTTATAGTCAACGAAAGAAAGAAGTTTTTTTCCATCTGGACTATACCATGTTGGTTGTATGCTTGATTTAAAACTCTTAGAATATGTTCCTATTTCTTTTCCTGTTGCAATATCCCATACTTTTGTTTCGTCGCGATTATTCATAGTAAGTACTTTGTTACCATCGGGACTAAAAACGGCTTTTACTAAAGACTCTGCATCAATAGTGAAAGTTTGTAATACTTTGCCAGTAAGGATATCGAAAATTATTGCAGTATTGTCGCCGGAAGTAGAAAGTATTTTATTTCCATCTGGACTAAAAACAATTGATTTTATTCTGTCTGTATGTTGATTAAACGATCTTATTTCTTTAGCACTTTCAAGGTCCCATAGTTTAATTGTATTATCGTAACTACCCGTAACAATAAATTTACTGTTTGGACTGAATGCTGCACAGGTGACATATTTTAAATGCCCTTTTTGAATTATTGTTTCTAAAGGATAAGACTCTTGAGCATTCAAAGTTATTGAAGCTATTATTAAAATCGTGCTTAAAAAATACTTGATAAAATGTTTCATGTTTTATTATACATTAATTCATACAGTTTAAAATTGGACAAAATTATTTATAAACCAAAAATTAATTTAAAATTTCAATTATATATTAAGAAATTGTTTTGAATCTTAAATTTATTAACATAATAGTTTTATTATCACTACATGCCTAAAATGTGCATGGGTCATTCCGAGGTTATCGAATAATGTGCAGGAGCGTGGGTACATCTTGTAATATTTATATTATTTTTTTTACTTAATATTTTTTAAAACCTGAAGCCATTAAGCAAAAGCACCCATTAATCGCTAAGTGTTATTCTTTATGTAATTATGTATTATACTTATTGCTTAATTGTTACAAGTAATTTATATTGCAAAATATTAATTTAATATTATAACAATCATAAAAAAATATTTTTG
>CAIQJL010000381.1 GCA_903872185.1 uncultured Bacteroidota bacterium
ACTGCACATACTCCATTGGTGATTGTCCAACGGAATGTGTTTGCTCCTACTCCTAACCCTGTTATTCCTGAGGTTGGTGAAGTCGGAGTTGTTATTGTTCCGGTGCCTGTTATTAATGTCCATATACCTGTGCCTATTGCTGGGGTGTTTCCGGCAAGGGTTGCAGTGGTGGAACAAACAGTCTGATCTGGGCCAGCATTGGATATTGTAGGAACATCCTCTCTGGTTATTATTACGTCATCAAATGAAGTTGAACATACTCCATTTGTTATGGTCCATTTGAATGTGTTTGCTCCTACTCCTAATCCTGTTAATCCAGATGTTGGAGATGTTGTAGAGGTTATTGTTCCGGTGCCTGTAACAAGAGTCCAAAGACCAGTACCTATTCCAGGAGTGTTTCCGGCAAGGGTTGCAGTTGTTAAACAAACTGTCTGATCTGGGCCTGCAGTTGCAGTCGTTGGAAGGATATCAACAGTAATAAGTAAACTTGAACTAATAGAAGTATTAGTACAACCACCATCAGAAAAAACAGTTCTTCTAAAATACGTATTTGCAAATAAAGCAGTAGGAGAATAATTCTGTAAATTATTAGTTCCAGAAGCAGGAATCCAGGAAAGATTGTCTGAGCTTTCTTCCCAAAGATAAGTAAAAGGTGTTATTCCTCCAGTTGTTATAGAACCTGATAATACAACTGGAATTTGGCCTTCGCAAATTGTTTGAATAGATGAAATGGTATTATTAGCTATAGGAGGACAACCTATTTTTGAAACAAAAATATTTATAGAAGGCTCATTGAAAAGAATTGTCGATCCAAAAGTTGATGAAGTTGCATATTCTCCCACAACAAATGATTCAATTGAATTTCCAGATGCAATTCCATATGGAGTATCTTTATTTAAACCCCCAGCCTGTAACGCCCATCGAAAAGTTCCGGAATTTGAATAATTTGCTACAAAAATATCCTGATTCCCTGCAGATGTAAATGATGGACCCCCAGCAAATGAAATATCACTAAGAAAATAACCAGTTGCAATAATATTATTACTTCCGTCAATGGCAATTTGCATACCTTCCTGATTAAGTGCCCCAGTTTCACATTTTACCCATTGAGTAAAACCATTTGATTTATTTAATTGAGCAATATAGAACTCCCGCCCTGCTCCAAGAGGAATAACAGGATTACTTGCATAACCTGAAAAAGTTGAGCTACCGGTAATTGAGCCAGTAATGTAAAGATATGTATCCTTTTCAATTACAGAATAACTATACTGTCTACTGGCTCCAGATATCTGATTTGCCCAATTATAATTACCAGTATTAGAATAAGAAATAACAAAAGCTTCAAAGCTGGCTCCAGCAACTAAGGTATTAGATAGGACTCCTGATGAATTATAAATAGTAAGATTCCCCCTAAAATAACCTGTTACAAAAATATCAGAATTGTCAGCGATTATATCATAGCCATATCCTTCAGTAACAGCTCCCGCATCAGTTAACCATAGTTCGTTGCCATTTAAATCATAAGCAACAACGAAAACATCGTTAGCAATTTTTCCTGAGAAAGTATTTAATATGCCAAAAGTTGCAGCCGTATTATAATAACCAGTAATATAAACAGAAGAAGTATTCAAACAAATTGCAAGAGCTTGATCATTATTAACTCCTCCGCCATTTTTTGCCCATTGGTATAAGCCATTTGAATTATATTTTGCAATAAAAGCATCTGAGCTACCAACTGAAGTCAGAATATTCGGACCTGGAGATTTACCTTTAAAATCACAGGTTAAATTTAAATATCCTGCTATATATATATTCCCACTGTTATCAATAGTAACTGCATTACATCTATCGTCGTTATTTTCTCCAATTTTAAATGCCCACAAAAGAGTTCCTGAAGAATTATATTTTGCAACAAATCCTCCACCAATTGCTCCAATAAAATCTGCGCCGTAAAACGCGCTAATATCACCAGTGAAATCACCTACAACAACTACGTCTTCATTGGTGGGATCAATAGCAATATCTTTAGCGAATTCGGTATTGATAGTATAAGCTTCTTTAGCCCAGGACCATATAGGAGCTTGACTAAATCCTTTTAGAAAAACACCTAAAAAAAACAAAGTAAATAAAAAGCTTTTACTCATATATTGGATTCTATACGATAAAACTTTTAGTAAAGTTTCATTATTTTTTACTAAATCCTAATTTTCAACTACTCACTAACATATGCAAGAAATCAGCTATTTACAATACAGAATAATCTAATAAAATAAGTCTTATTTAATTCTCTAATAAATAAAATCAAACTTAGAGTACCAAAGTCTGTTATTGGGATGCTATAAAGTTTAGCAATTATAATAGAGCTAATTATAATTTTCTTTGATATAAAATATAGCTTATAATAATAACGAAAAATAAGTTTTTTAAGCGCCTAATTTCATTCTTCAAAACAAAATGAATATTACTTTTATTAATATTTAGTATACTGTCTTGGCAAAACTAAAACTTGATTTTCACGATTTTTAAAACAAAATCAAAATATTGACATTGCCTTGCAAAATATTATTTAAGAATCTAATGATTAGATAATTCAGACAATTTAAATTATTCCAGGAAAAGTCGGAAGAATGTTTTTCTATTTTTTCCAGATAACAAAGTCATTATCAATATTTTCCTGCCTAGAGGTTGGTTTTTGCATACCCTTTGTTAGAAATTGTACCTGGTTCATTATATAATCCTGCAATTCTGAAACTGTAATTTCATCATTATTATTTTTATCTGCTTTACCTGTTGTTATACCATTTATTAAAGAATAAGTAAAAACACCATTTTTCCATTCTAAACCTTCAAAAGCATACTCCCCTCCACCTGCAGATGAAATTACAACAGTACCAGTTCCTTTACGCAAATCAGCAAATAACTCTTTCATCATTTCAAATGAGTTTTTATAGCTCAAATTCGATCTGGTTTTATATCCTGCCATTTCCTTTCCTCTGAATACAATATTATCACTTACAGATTTGTTTTCAGCTAATAATAACTCTTCGTCCTTGTCAACCTCACCAGAATGGCAGGCATCAATAAATACAATTTTCTTACGCGCAGGAACTGAATCTAGCAAAACATCCAGATCATCGTATTTTAAGCCCTTATCAACAGGATTATTAAAATCAATATTATATGTGCCCAGATAGTAATCTAAATTTTCATCTAATAAACCATGACCAGCAAAAAATAATATAACAACATCCTCAATATTAGATTTAAGTAATTGTTGCTTTATCTTTCTTATTGTATCATTACTTACTTGTTGATTTAATATTTTAGTAATATAAATATTTTTGTAATTGTCTTTTTGTTTTTCGAATAATGAAATTAAATCACTGGCATCTTTTGCAGCGTATGTCAAATCCCATTTTTTATCTTTATATTCTGATGCACCTATAGAGATTATATATAAATTAGGTTTTGTAATTTCTTTTGGCAAATATTCTAATTCTAATGTTTCTTTTAAACTTTCTACACCTTTTTCGTTCATACAAGATACTTGAACTTTGTTTTTTCCTAGAGAAAGTTTAAGATTTATTTCTTTTTCAATTGAGCTAATTTCTAAATTTCTTAAATTAATACCTGCTGTTCCATATATTGGGATATCATTAATCCAAATGGTTATACGATCTAATTTATATTTACTATCAGAAAATAATAATTTAAGTAATACATCAGAGTTATTAGTCTGAATAGGAATTTCATTTACATTTAGAACAGTTGTTTCTGGCAAATGAAAATCAGAAGTTAACATCTCTTCATTAAATTTCATTTTCTTTAAACGTTTAAAGTATGCATTACGAAAAGCAGTTATTAGTAGAGTATCTGCCAATCCTAATCTTTCAAGAACTATATCTGGTCGATTATATTTAAGATCAAACTGCTCTGGAGGAAAGAAATCTGAGCCTACTTTATAACCCATTGCATCAATTGCGTTTTTTGGTGCATAAAAATAGTTGTCCTCGGTAATAACTATTTCATTGTCCCTATCAATAGGAATAATTGAAACAATAAGTTTTTTACTTTTCAAATTCCATATTTTGATATACCCATCTTCGCCTGCTGAAGCAAATAACTCTGAGTTTAAAAAACTAAATGCTCTAATTGTATTTTGAATACCAGGTATTGTATCTGTAGTATTGTTATTAATATTTTTTATCAATATATGATTGTCTGAAGAATACACAATCATATTTTGGTGCACTGCAAATACATTGTTATTTATTGGAATACTCAGTATATCTTGGTTATTAGAAAGCCTATAGAAGTTAAGATTATTTATAGTCTGATAAACCAAGGTGTCTTTATTTAACATTAAAGCTCTTCCTGTACATTGACTTGCTAATGGATTAGTTTTATAATAAACACCATTATTTGAGATAACCCAACTAATTAAAATATTAGATACTATAGAATAAAACTGGTTATCAGGAATTCCTTCATTTGTTTCAACAAGATAGTTGATATTATTATTTTTTTGGGGAATTAAAATATTATTCTGGTTAAGTTTAAAATCAAGAGTAGTCTTTTTTCCTAATTTATCACCTTTTAATTTATATATCGCTAACGGCAATGTTTCGCCATTTTTAACTTTATGGCCAGTTGTTACAACAAAATCTCTTGAATTTAGCAATATGACATTATCTGCAGATAAAACAATGTTTTTATTTGATTTAAAGACAGCATCTATTAGCCATTTCATAGAAGCTTTAACAAAAAATGTTTTATAAAATTTATTTGAGCTAATTAATTTGTTTTTATTAAAATCAATTGAAGAAATAGAATTATCAGTCGAAGAAGTAAAACACATAGTATCGCCTGAATGTGCAATGCCTGTAATTGAGCTTGTATGATTCTTTATAAATTTAATTTGTAAATCAGATGAATCAACTTTCATTCTTCCTGTATAACCAATTTCATTTCCATAATACAAAAGACTATTCTTTTTATCAATACTAAAAGCTGAAATAGGATATGTTCTTGGATAAAATCTTTTAAGCACTTTTTGATTTTCGGCACTCCAAATAATAATACTACAATCGTTACTAGCTGAAGCAAAATATTTTTGATCCGGACTTATTACAATATCATTTACTGGGGCTAGATGCCCCTTCAATAATCCCAAATAATTGCCTTTTTCTGCAGAATACAGATAAATATTGTTGTCGGTATTTCCAGCAAGGATTATATTGTATTTATCTGAAATAGCAGCTGCGGTGAATTTATCATCATAATAAAAACAAAAACGAGAATTTACAATTTTAGCATTATTATAGTTGTAAATCTGAATTTTATTGCCTTGTGAAGTAACAAGTCTGTTATTTGTTAGGTTTAGTGTAAAAAAGCCATTTCCATCAGCATTATCTCTGTTATTAAGCTTCCAAAGTTTAAATTCAGCTTTGCCTTTACGATAAAGTGAATAATTATTTGATTTATTGTTTTTATCTATTTTTAATTGATATTTAGATCGTTGTTTTGCCCATTTTTTTGCCCCTTTTGAAAAACGTACACCTAATGCTTCAGGCTTTTGTCCAAAAACAAGATTTGATTTGATTCCGTTGGTTGAAAACAAAATGAAATTACTTGCTTTTTCGGAAGTAAAAACCTCTTGATAATTATCATTTTTAATTAATTCAAATTTCCCAGTCAGAAAATTAATCATAAATAACTGACTACCGTTTAAAATATAACAAAGCTCATTATTTATAATTTTTATAGAAATTATCTTTATTCCTGAAAATTTATAATGATTTATTTTAGAATTTTCAATTTGAATAGTTGAAAAATTACCATTATTTTCTCCTACAAGTAAATATTTATTATCGGAACTAAAACACAATGCAGAAATTTCATTTATCAACTTATATTCAGCCATTTGCCTACCTGAAGGCATATTCCATATAATTACTTTTCCGGTTTTATCGCCACTTGCAAGTAGCTTGCTTGATTGATCAAAAGCAATTTTAGTAACACCTGCTAGATGACCTTTCTGAATTGATAATTCAGTCTCCTGAGCTATCAACTGACAAGAAAAAAATAAAATAAAAAAACAAAGTATACCTAGAGTTTTCATAATAATTTATTTTAAACCTCCAGATAAAAATAACAGAGATCATTCCAAATAGAAACACCATGATTAAACCAAATACCTGGCGAAACAACCCAAGTTGGCTTACTTACAGTAATATTATATCTAGTAGCCATTACATCTTTATGTAGTAGTTTATCTAAAGATAAAAATGCAGACATAAAATTAAAATATGAGTTACAAAAAATGCTAAATCCACCTGTTTGTGCTGGTATTTTTGAAAATTGATTAAGATTAAAATTAATATCACCAAACCAAATAATGTTTATTTTGATATTTTTAGCAATAGCATTTGCAATTACTTCAGAAATTGTATGCAGACTTGCAACATCTTTATTGTGAACAAATGCAACAATAGACCTATTTGTACCATTTCCTAAACTATCAACATAATTAGTCATTTTAAATAAAGCATCATACAAACATGATTCGCCACCAGTTTTTACAGATAGATTTAAAAGATCTTTTATCTTGGATTCTTCATATCCATTGGTAAATGCACCACCATACACTGTGCAAATATCATTTTCAAGTTGTCCTCCCTTTGAAAATGCAGACAGTATATAACTATCCTCAGGTTTAATATTTCTATAAAAACTATTAAATGCTATAAATCTTTTATTATCAAAATCAGTATTAAGATAGCTTCCACTTTGATCAATAAGTAATGCAGTACAATAATTTTGGAAATTACTAACTTTAATTAAACTATCACTGTTAACTGTATAACTATACCCACTAACATTATAGGTATGAATATCAGCAAGAGCTGGGCCATATACGAATGTACTGTCACATACTGAAATATCGAGATTAAAATTAATAGAATGAATGGTATGGGATATAATCTGAGCAGAATGTAATACTGGCACATTAAAATGACTGTCTGTTTCAGAATCAAACTCCATTTTTCTACAAGCAGATACTAGAATAAATAACAATATGTAAATAATTATTTTTTTCATTTATTTGTCTTCAAAATGAATATAATTTTTTGTACTCTTTGTCTTTTTACTTATCACAGCTTTAACATTAAGAGAAAAATAAGAGGATAAACTGCCTTTAGATAAACCAGTAAAACGATTATTATATTTAATGATAATGAATAAAATCCCAAATTTCATACCCGCACCAGCAACACCATTAATACTGCTTCGTGAATCATTATATAAAAGCCCACTATACAAATCTACTTCATGAATAGTGCTTTTATCATCATAGAATTCATAAGACCCACCAAATTCATAACTGTAAGCAGCACCAAGTTCAATATAAGGACGTATTCGAGAGGAATTTAAAAATGTTGTTCCAATAATTAAAGGAAAATCAAAATTCATAAAACTAATATTTCCTATATACTCTTTATCGATACCTGCTCCAAGTGGATATCTCACTTTATAAGTAACACTCTTAGAAGATATATTAGTACCGAGTTCAATATTTATTCTTCGCATGCTAGCTCCAATACTAAAACCACCTGACCCAAGTGTTGTCGTAGAAATCTGGGTTTTATGATCGTTAATATATACTGCATTACTTTTTTTCGAAAAAATAAGATCTTTGTCAATTTTTATCATATTAACTGTTATAGGCATGCTAATATTCATTGACGTATAAAGGAATTGTGCTGAAATTGTTTTAACAGACATTAATAAAATAATAATACTAATAATTCGTATAGCCATATTATCTGCAGAATTTTAAATATTGATTATTATTTTGAATAAGTTTTTGTTTGTTAGATAAACAAAACTTTAAATCAGCCGAAAACAACATTGAATTGTATTTTGTTAGCGTTTCATATTGATTAATGTTAAAATTAAGTTTCTCAAAAACGCTAGTCCAGCTTATTGCAAAAAATATTTTTGGTGTAATTAAAATAGTTAATTCCGATTTAAAACGGATTGGTAACAATTCATCTACTTTATACATATATAAAGGGTTTTCTGGATTATGACCAACTATAGAAGTAATTATTCCAGCCCCCACACCAGCTTTAATAGACAAACTATTTGTTAACCGATACCCTAGTAAATAATTATAATTAATAATAAGAATAGAAGAAAAATATCTTGAATCGAATTGTTGCCTTTCTATATTGAAAACAAATTGCCCTTCTTTAATCCATTTTCCTTGTTTGCTTTGAAACATAGAAATACCAATATTCAAACCCAAAGCAGGTTTATTTTTCCATAAAGCGCTGTCTTTATAGTAAATTTCATTTCCTGAGTTTGAGAAATTCACTCCAGTGTCAAATGTTATATTTTTTTGATTCTGATTTATTCTATTACTTTTAAATTCTCTAATAGATTTATTAGTTTGCGCATGATTAAATAAAAACGAAAATAACAATGAAACAAAAATTATAATTCTTTTCATGATTTAATTTAAAGTTCTTTTACCTATAAATATTCCAATACCTCCAGTAAAAAGTAAACTTTCTTTTTTAAAATTTAATATGCTTATTCCTGTGTTAAGTGAGAATTTCTTTAGATCAAATATTAATCCTGCATTTGTCTCAACCCCACCATACCACTTTTTAAGGTTTCTTACATTAACCTTTTCATCTGCAGCACTATATATTCCATATTTGTCGTATTTTTCATATATTTCACATCTATGGTACCAACCATATCCAAAACCAGAATACATATATAGATAATGATTTAATCGGTGAATATATCCAACAGTAATAGTTCCCCTTCCTATTTTGTATTTTCCAGTTGCAGTTAAACTATCTACTAAATTATCAAGAACTACAGCTCCATTACTATTATAATTGGCATTTGAAGCTCCGTTTGTACTTAAACTCATTCCTACAAACAGACCCCAATAATACTTATAAAACGCCATATCAAACCCAAGTAATGTTTGTAAAGAACCTCTATATTCATAGGCAAATAAGGCATTTGAAAAACAATAAGTATCTATAGAGTGGAAAGAGTATAACTGTAATAATGAATCATTAAAACGTTGTTCTTTTTTTTGCTGAAAAAGAATACTATCATTAGTATGATTAAATCTAATTAGTTGAGAAAACAAATTAACTTTAAATACAAAAAAGAAAAACAATAAAAATAATATTCTTTTAAAAAATATATTTTTAGGATTACTTAGTTTCTTTTTAATCATG
>CAIQJL010000382.1 GCA_903872185.1 uncultured Bacteroidota bacterium
AACAACTGTCTCTAATTTAAAAAATCAAAATATTAATTATTTTGTATATTTGAGTGTTATATTATATTTTGTTATAAATTTAAACCAATATATCTTAATATTAATAAATATGAAAGATGAAAATTTAAATAAAAATAAACTTACAATATCTGATAAAATAAAAGATACCCTTTCAGTCTTTATACCAGCAAAAGGATATTTAATAACACCTATTTTAATTTACATTAACATTGGTATCTTTATATTAATGATTTTAACAGGAGTAAATGCTTTACTTCCTGACACAGAAAGTTTACTAAACTGGGGTGCCAATTATAAAGCTTTAACACTAAATGGTGAGCCATGGAGATTATTATCAAATTGTTTTCTGCATATTGGTGCACCGCATCTTTTAATGAACATGTATGCATTAATACTAATTGGTGCTTTGCTAGAACCAATTATTGGCAGAACAAAATTTTTACTTTCATATCTTTTTCTTGGCGTAGCTGCTAGTTTAACAAGTTGTTGGTGGAATGACAATATTGTTAGCGCCGGAGCTTCAGGTGCTATTTTTGGCATGTATGGATTATTTATTTCAATGTTAACTACTAATTTGATTGAAAAAACATCAAGAAAACCAATATTAACAAGCATCTTAGTTTTTGTTGGTTTTAATTTATTATATGGATTAAAAGGGGGAATAGATAATGCCGCTCATATAGGTGGTTTAATAAATGGGGTAATAATCGGATATGCTTTATATCCTAGCTTAAAATATAACGATAACAAAGGATTAAATAATTTAACAAATTACATTTTGCCACTTTTTTTATTATTCTTCATTTGTTTATTTTATTTTATCATTCCATTTGACATAAAAAATTATAACTCAAAAATTATAATTCCTACAAATAACACGTCACTTAATAATGAAAATTATAAAGAATTAGACGATTATGATAAATATAATTATAGAATGAAAGAATTCGATGCAATGGAATCAATGGCTATTGAATCAATTATGCCTGGCAATTGGGAAAAAGAAGAACATTTAAAAGAAATTAAAACTCGAGGTTTATATTACTGGAATGAAAATATTAAATTAATAAAGGAAGTGGATTCTTTAAAATTATCTGAAATTATTCATCAAAAAAACAAGAAACTTTTAAAATATTGCGAATTAAGAATAGAATATTATTTATTATTATACAAATCAATTGAAGAAGAAACAAACAAATATGATTTGGAATTAAAAGAACTCGAAAATAAAATATATCAAATAAAAAAAAGTTAAATGAAGAAAATTTAGGTCCATTAACTAACAAATATCAATAATACTACCTAAATATATTCTGTCGCAAGCGTCCTCGTTTGTGTCCTACTGCTTAAACACCTCTTATTCGTTGGAGATAACTCCAACGATGGCGAAATTTTTATCAGCTACTTCTCGCAAAAAAAATACACTTTTAAAGTTGTACACAGTGCAAATTAATTAAATTTTAAATTATTATATTATAACCACTAGCCTTTGTGGTGATAACAGAATAAAAACATATTCAAATAAAGGATACTCGTTAACTGTAAGTAAAACTCTTACAAAAAAATCATTTTATGATATGTAACTATTTTCATATATTTGAATTTACAAATTAATATAAATATGAAAAAAATCTTTGCATTTAGCATTTTATTTATGCTAACATTGTTTACTTTTGCCCAAACACCTCACGCATTCCAATACCAGGCTGTAGTTCGTAACTCAACAGGAAATATTGTAACAAATCAAAATATAGGTTTTCAAATTAGCATTATTTCTGGTACTATCACTGGCACAGTTGAGTATATTGAAACACATACCGCAACAACTAATGCATTTGGAATTGTAAACCTTTTAATAGGAAATGGAAATACCATAGATAACTTTTCAAACATAAATTGGGGTAATTCTTTGCACTTTATTAAGGTTGAAGCAAATTTAGGAAGCGGATACATTGATATGGGAACAACTCAATTAATGAGTGTTCCTTATGCTCTATACGCAGAAAGCTCCGGCGATTCTATTTGGAGTAAAAATGGAAATAACATTTACAATTCAAATTCTGGAAATGTAGGTGTTGGGATTGCAAATCCAAGTGGAAGAATGGTTATTCAAGGTAGTGTAACAGCTTCTGACACATTACCTCTTTTTGAAGTAAAAAATGCTGCAGGACAACCTGTATTTGTAGTATATCCAGATAGTGTTCATGTATATGTAAAAGATGGTGGAGTAGCTTCAAATAGAGGAGCTTTTGCTGTTAGCGGTAGAAATAATGTAACTACTGCTACTAATGATTATTTAAAAGTTACACCTGATAGTACTAGAATTTATTTAAATAGTGACCTTTCAAGTAAAGGATTTGCTGTTAAAGGATCTCATACTGCAACAGGTAGCTCTAACAGTGATTATTTTTCTGTTAATATTGATAGTATTAAAGCTTCTAAAGGCCTTTACATTCCGCGTTTATCAACTATTGAAAGAGATGCACTAGGCTTTTCTATAAACGAAGCACTAATTATATTTAATACTACAGATAAATGTATGCAAATTTATGAGAATAATGTGTGGAGTAACATATGGTGTTCTAATTGTGCACCGTCTTTTATAACCCAACCGGTTTCTCAAACAATATGCAACGGAGCCAATACATATTTCAGTGTATATTTAACAGGAACTAATTTAGTTTATCAATGGCAACAAAGCACTGATGGTGGTACTACCTGGACTAACATTTCAAATGGTGGAACAAATCCAATATATTCTGGCGTTATAACATCTAATTTATCGTTAGCAAATGTTCCTGTTAGTTTTAATAGTTATAAGTTCCGATGTATTATCACAGCTTCTTGTCCTCCAAGCGTAACTTCAAATACTGCAATATTAAATATTGGCACTTCTTCAGCAACAATTATTAGTCAACCAACTAACCAGCAAGTTTCAGATACATATACTGCAAGTTTTAATGTTTCTTTTACTGGTTCGGGTATTTATCAATGGCAGCAAAGCCCAAATGGAACAAATTGGACTAATATTACAACATTAGGCACTTCACCTGTATTTAGCGGTTTTACTTCATCAACATTAAATTTATCTAATGTACCTGTATCTTATAATAATTATAAATTTAGATGTATAATAAGCAATACATGTGGTGCAAATGCAACATCTAGTACTGCAACATTAAACATATTAATTCCAACACTTACTTCAACTGCCATTTCGGGTATTCAATCATCACAAGCTTTAAGCGGTGGAAATATAACAACTAACGGAGGAGCACCTGTAATTGCGCGTGGTGTTTGTTGGAGTACTACTTCAACCAGTCCACTTGTAACAGGTAGCCACACAAATGATGGTACAGGTTCTGGCAGTTTTATAAGTAATATTACTGGATTAACTGTTGGCACAATTTACTATGTAAGAGCTTATGCAACTAATGGTATAGGCACTGCCTATGGCAATATGGTAAGTTGTACAACTGCTTATGTTATTGGCGAAAGTTCACAAGGTGGTATAGTTGCATATATTTATCAACCAGGCGACCCTGGTTATATAGCTGGCGAAACACATGGTTTAATAGCTGCACCAAGTGATCAAACAACTGTCGGAATAGGAGCAGCCTGGGGTTGTTCAGGCACATTAATAACAGGAGCAGATGGTTGGACATTAGGCACAGGTAATCAAAATACTATAGACATAATGGCTGGGTGCGCAACAGCTGGTATTGCAGCAAGATTATGCGGAGATTTAGTTTTAGGAAGTTATAGCGATTGGTATCTCCCAAGTAGGGATGAATTAAACAAATTATATTTAAATAGGGCAACAATTGGCGGTTTCACTAACTATATATATTGGAGTTCTAGTGAGTATGATTTAAACAATGCATATGATATAGACTTCTTCAATTCAGGTTATCTAAATGTAAACGTTAAAACCTCTGCTTTTTTGGTACGTGCTGTTCGATCATTCTAACAACTTTCAAAATATTTTTTTTGAAAGTTAATAATGACATAATACTAAAATGTCACACTGATGACCCTAGCTAATCGTAGTTTACTCCCTTTGGTCGTGAGAAAAGTTACAACTACGATTATGTATAATAAATCATCATTTTATGGTTTATTTGAAATTTGGAACATAAAGCACATAACATTAAGCAGATGGATGACTACGATCCGCCATCTTATAACGCACTAAATCAAGCTAGATCGTGGCAAAACTCCTTTTTCGTCATTGCGAACGCAGTGAAGCAATCTGTAATATCAAAGTGAAATAATACTTAGTCCAATTTGTAAAATCACAACTCACAGTCATCCTGAGGTTCTCGAAGGATTTGCCCACAACCCCTCAAACATGTTTCGAAAGCCTCAACATGACTCCATATATTGGATTAGTTTGTAAATCAGTTTGGTATTAGTCATTTTAAATAAGATTGCTTCGTTCCTGGCAATGACGAAGATTGTTATTTTTTTGAGTTTTGCAACGGTCTCAAGCTGAGTAAAATATTACAAGCGTGGACGCTTGTAATATAATTTAAAATTCCGATTTAAAATAGAATTGAATATCTGGAAAATTATCCTGAGCCATTTTTAAACTAAAGGCAGAATCGGCTAAAAACACATCTCTCCCATATTTATCTTCGGCTAGAAATTGTGATTTACGTTTCTTAAAATCATCAATGGCTGTTTTGTTATCACTAACAAACCAACATGCTTTATGAAGTTGTATAGAATCATACCTGCATGATGCAGAATACTCGTTTAATAATCGAAATTGAATTACATCAAACTGAAGCGCACCAACAGTTCCAATAATTTTTCTATTAGAAGTCTTGTGAGTAAACAACTGTGCAACCCCTTCATCGGTTAATTGCTCCAAACCTTTTGCAAGTTGTTTGGACTTAAATGGATCGCTATTCTCAACATAGCGGAATAGCTCTGGAGAAAAACTTGGAATTCCTTTAAAATTCAATATTTCACCTTCGGTTAATGAATCTCCAATTTTAAAATTTCCAGTATCGTGCAAACCAATAATATCTCCTGGAAATGCTTCTTCAATAATAGACTGCTTTGCAGCCATAAATGAAGTAGGATTAGAAAATTTAAACCACTTTCCTTGCCTTACATGCATGTATGGTTTATTTCTTTCAAAAACACCAGAACAAACTTTAACAAAAGCAATTCTTGCACGGTGCAACGGATGTAAATTAGCATGAATTTTAAAAACAAAACCAGAGAATTTCTGTTCTTCGGGGTTTACTATTCTTTCATTAGTTTGAGATGGCAAAGGTGATGGTGCTTGTTCTAAAAATGAATTTAAAAGTTCATTAACACCAAAATTATTTAAAGCAGATCCAAAAAATACAGGAGCTACCAATCCTTCAAGATATTCCTCTCTAATTAATTTAGGATACACTCCCCTTACTACTTCAATATCTTCGCGCAATTTTTTTGCGGCATCATCACCAATATATTTTTCTAGCTCTTTACTAAAAATGGAATCAATTTTAATTGAATCTTCTATTAATTGTTTTTCTTGTCCACTAAATAGATTTAAACTTTCATTATAAAGATTATAAACACCCTTGAATGTTTTTCCCATTCCAATAGGCCATGTCATTGGACATAAACTAATATTTAGCTTCTTTTCAATTTCATCAAGTAAGCTATAAGGATCAAGTCCCTCTCGATCCATTTTATTTAAGAAAAATATAGAAGGTGCATTTCTCATTCTGCAAACGTTAGATAGCTTTTCAGTCTGAGTTTCTACTCCTTTAGCAGAATCTACAACTATTATAACACTATCAACAGCAGAAAGTGTACGATAAGTATCTTCGGCAAAATCCTGGTGACCAGGAGTATCTAAAATATTTACTTTATAACCTTTGTATTCAAAACCCATTACAGAAGTAGCAACTGAAATACCACGTTGTTTTTCAATTTCCATAAAATCGGAAACTGTAGTTTTCTTAATTTTATTCGACTTTACAGCACCGGCTTCGTGAATAGCACCACCAAATAAAAGTAATTTTTCTGTTAATGTTGTTTTACCTGCATCGGGGTGACTAACAATTGCAAATGTGCGTCGTCTCTTTATCTCGCTTATCTGATCCATCAATTCTTAAATAATTTGCAAAAGTAATCTATTTCTGAAGACTTTAAAAAATGAATCTTACTTTAAGTTTTAATAAAGCAAACTTTATAAAAGCTTAGTTATTTAAGTATAATCCAAATACTAGACATCTCAAATGTCGAACTTAGCAAAGCGAACTATCTATTTGTCAAAAATATAGATTCTTCACTTCTCCGCCGCGGCGGACATAATGACAACTATTCATAAAAAATGTAATTTTGCAAAAATTAAATTTTATGAACTCAGAATTTTACAATACAGACGTTTTCAATTATATAGTGCTTCCATTAATGATTTTTGCAGCCAGAATATGCGATGTATCAATTGGTACACTAAGAATAATTTTTGTTTCTCGCGGAAAAAAGAACATCGCTCCTATTCTTGGTTTTTTTGAAGTATTTATCTGGATAATTGTTATTGGAAAAATAATGCAAAATGCCAGCAATTTACCATGTTATATTGGTTATGCTGCCGGTTTTGCTACAGGTAATTATGTTGGCATGTGGATAGAAGAAAAACTTGCAATGGGTTTTGTAGTTGTTCGAATTATCACCCCAAAAGATGCATTTGAATTAATTCATGCTTTACGCGAAGAAAAATTTGGTATTACAACAATACCTGCCGAAGGTGCTATTGGTAAAGTTGATGTAATTTTCACTTCTATTGAAAGAGTCGATTTACCAAGAGTTGTTGATTTAATAAAAATGCATAATCCAAAAGCATTCTATACAGTTGAAGACTTAAAATATGTTAGCGAAGGTGTTTTTCCAGTTCATCAAAGTCTATTGAAAAAGCAGGGAATCACTTCTATAATGAGGTGGAGAAAAGGAAAATAATATATGATAAAGGTTTAATAAAACTTATAATGTTTCCTTACAGCCTTTTTAACTTGCCAAGTGCAGCTTAATCCTTTGTTAAATGTTACAAAATCGCCTTTACTAATTTGAAAATCTCCTTCAGGAGTTTTTATTGTTACTTCTCCCTCAAGAAAAAGACATTGTTCCATACTATCGTAAAACCATTCAAATTCGGATATCTCTTTTTCCCAAATTGACCATTTACGAATTTGTTTTTCTTCAATTTGGGTTTCGGTAAGTTTTTCAATCACAACTTGCATGATAATTAGTGTTTTAAATAATTAATAAATCTTTTTGCAGACTATACAAAAATAAGGTAATTTTGGTGTTCCTAACACTATCATTATGAATTCAAAAATATATTTATCTATACTATTATTTCTATTTATATTTTCATGCTTTTCACAAAACACCGAATTTAAATCTATACATCAGGAAGAAAGTGAATATTATAAACAATTTGGTGACGATTACGATTGGTCATTAATTCGTGGCTCATTTAAACCAAACGGAAGGCAAACTTCAAAAGCTTGTAACTTAAATAAAATTGTATTTGGATGGCATCCATATTGGAGCAATGGTTTAGAAGCTAATTATGACTGGTCTTTAATTTCAGATCTTTCATATTTTTCATATGAAGTTGATCCAGCAACAGGAAATGCAAGCACAACTCATAGTTGGGCATCGGCAAATGTTGTTACTCAAGCTTTGGCAAATGGTGTAAGAGTAAATTTATGTGTTACACTTTTTAGTAGTCATGCTACATTTTTTGCAAACAGCACAAGTCAGCAAACTTTAATTACAAATCTTATAAATTTAGTTCAAAGCAGAGGTGCGAATGGGGTTAATATAGATTTCGAAGGCGTCCCTTCTTCTCAGAAAACGCAACTTACAGCTTTTATGATAAATCTTTGTAATCAGATGCATACAGCTATTCCAGGTTCACAAGTTAGCATTGCACTTTTTTCTGTAGACTGGAGTGGTGTTTTTGACATTCCTGCTCTAAATAATTACATTGATTTGTTCGTAATAATGGGTTATGATTACTATTATGGAGGGAGTGCTACTGCAGGCCCAAATGATCCATTATATAATTTTATAACTTCCTACAATCAAACTTTAACAAAATCTATTACATATTATCTTAGTCAAGGTGTTACAAAATCAAAACTAATTCTTGGTTTGCCTTATTACGGAAAACAATGGGCAACTGCAAGTGGTGCAATAGGTTCTGCTACAACAGCAACAGGAACATCACCTTTTTATAATACAGTTAGGAATAATACAAGCGGAAACTATACTACAAAGCTATGGGACCAGACTTCTTATACACCTTACTATGCTTTTCAAACTGGTAGTCAATGGTATCAATGCTGGATTGATGATGCATATAGCCTTGGAAAAAGATACGATATGGTAAATCAAAGAGGAATTGGAGGTATTGGAATCTGGGCATTAGGTTATGATGACGGTTATCCTGAGTTATGGGATAAAATTAAATCTAAGTTTACTACTTGTAGAATTGATAATTGCATTGATACTATTTACGATATGGGTGGGCCATTACGCAATTATTATGATAAAGAAAATTATTCCTTTACAATTTCACCAGCTGGTGCTTCTTCGGTGATGCTAAATTTTCAATCCTTTAATTTAGAAACTGGATTCGATTCGCTATATTTATATAATGGAACTACTACAAATTCACCTTTAATTGGTGGTTATACTGGTACAAATATTCCAACAACAATAACATCAACGGGACCATCTTTAACATTAAAATTTCATTCTGATAACGCAACCACTTCATCAGGATATAGCGCAATATGGCAATGCCTTACAGACAATATCCCACCTACTACTTTAATATCAAATCCAACACCCTGGATCACTCAAAATTTCGTTGCACATTATACAGATTCAGATAATTTAAATGGAAGTGGAGTCGAAAAATCTTTTTATAATGTTTCCGATTTCAATGGTACAAATTGGAGCGCTAATTCGAATAATGGATTTTTTACCGATTCATTTAATATTCAGCAACCTGTTTGGACAGGTGGACTTGGAACATGGAATGTAACTGCCGGTGAGTTAGTTCAAACTAATGAAACGGAAAATAACTCTAATTTTTATGCTCCTTTAAATCAAACCTTATCTAACAGATATTTATATCATTTTAAAGCTAAAGTTGAGGGTTCAGATGCAAATAAAAGATTTGGAATTCATTTATTCTGTGATGACGCCAGCCAAACAAATAGAGGCAATTCCTATTTTGTATGGTTTAGATTAAGTACTTCTTCTATGGAATTCTATAAAGTTATTGGAAATACCTTTTCAACTCCTGCAAGCACAATTTCAAATATAACAACCACTCCTGGACAATACTATGATTTCAAGATTACTTACGATCGCATTTTAGGAGTAATTTCAGTCTGGCGTGATAATATTTTTATAGGAAGTTGGACAGATCCTACACCATATTCAACAAATGGAAATTATATTAGTTTCCGTTCAGGTAACAGCAAGCTAACTATTGACAATCTAGAAATTTATCGTTCAAGATTAGATTCGACAAATATTTCTATTGGTGATAGTACAAAAGATATTCGTTTTCAAAATCCTAACCCTTTAACTCCATCAGCGCAAATAAAATCAATAGTTGTAGATGCAAATAAAAATCTTTCAGCAATAGCAATAAACTTTATAAATATAGATTGGACACCTCCTTCTGATATTGCTACAGTAAATGATGGAAATGGAATAGACATCGACACATCATTTAATAATACTCAGCTTAATGGAAATTGGTCAACAAGCAATGATTCAAACTCTGGAATTGAAAAGTACAGCTATTCTTTTGGAGTAGCACCTAATGATTCCAGTATTTCTATTTTATACATTAATAATTTACTAAATACTTCGGTAGCACTTAACTCATTATCCTTATATTACAATACTCATTATTATCTTAATGCTAAAGCTACCAATGGTGCTGGATTAAAATCATCAGTTACTTCTTCTGATGGAGTGTTAATTTTAGAGCCTAATTTTGTTAAAGAAAATAGTTTAAATAAAATCTCTATTTACCCAAATCCTGCAA
>CAIQJL010000383.1 GCA_903872185.1 uncultured Bacteroidota bacterium
AGGACGAGGTCTGCTGTCGGATTGAGGTGATTTGGGAGCTCAATACTGTGCCTGCGTGTTCCCCTGTCAACGCTTCCCCATGCCATTACTGGTCATCGAGGCATGACTCGGGGTTATGATGGTTGGCTAAACCTTTCATATACTCTACTCTCTGCCGGTTTTTATCGGCGCTTTCCCTACTTCCCCTGCAATTTTTTATACCGCATGTTAGCAGTAGGTATTCTTTCAGTCAAAAATATTTTCTTAATTCGTCAGTTTGAAATAGTAAGTTCATTTCACAAATTGCTTTTGTTGGTTCGTCCACATCAAACTGTCCCAAACTTTCTGAATTATTGATGGCAGTTTTTAAAAATCGCTTCAGTTTTATATAGATATCATTGTCTTGTTTTGTGAAATATTTTTGAGTCTTCTCGTAATCCTTGAGATACTTTTTAAGCTCATTTTCTGCTTTAGTGCAAGTATCGAAAAGTTTGGAGGTTTTTTCAAAGTGCAGTATGAACCAAAACTCCAGGCACGGATTGTTAATAATTAAAATGACGTTTTTGTATTCTCGTTTAATAGTTTTTCTGAATTCTATAAAAACCTGACGCGCTGTTTTCTTTCCTTTAGGAGTCTCTCTTGATTCTTTGATAATTGTATCTAAATCAATAATCCAAAAGACTTTCAAATATTCACGTTCCGATAAATCTACAACTAATTTGAATTGCTCTTCAATACTTTTCCTTTGGGGTATCTTAGGCTCAATGTTTAATCTCAATTGTCGCTCATTGCGTTTTAGCATCTGCAAATACCAAATTTCAGTTTCTCCATCTACAACAAATGAAAATGTTGGAGGAACCTGACTTATAATCTTCCTTGATTTTCTCATATCTCCAAATCAATGAAGTTATCACCTAGATTCGGCGTTGCCTTTAATTTTCCGCTTTTATAGGCGTTTAAAATGTTTGTTGTATTTCTTACTATTGAACTGTCGAAATCAGCTAAGGAATATAATTCGGTTGAGCAGTTTTCATTTTTATCTGTAAACCAAATCGCATCGTTTCTAAAAACATCTTTATTGTCGAGAATTTCTCTGTTGTGAGTAGTAGCAATGAGTTGAGACTTATCTGTATTCAGCAAGAATGAAAGTATAAAATGTATATAAAGGTCGGGATGTAGTGATGATTCTAATTCATCAATAGGAAAAGCAGTCGAATTTTTAATTAAGAGTGCGAGTAATCCTGCAAAACCGTAAAACCTTCTGGTTCCTTGTGATTCCATTTCAATCGGCAATGTATACTTAGTTTGATTAACTGTATGTTCAAACTCGATATTTACCGATGTTACCTTCCCCTTTTCTTCCAGTTTTTTTATCTCATCAGGAGAATCCTTAAGTTGTCCCTTTAAGAAATGAATAAGGCCATCAGGTATTTCTTTTTCTTCTTCCTGAATTACTATATCCGTAATGTGGAAATCAGCTTTCTTTAGTACATTTATTACATCCAGTTTTGATAACTCACTTTTTTCAATCTTTGAAGTAACAAATCCTTCTAATTGTGTTCTTGTGTAAATCAAAGGACGTAAATAGTTTTTAAACCATTCGACGACTACTTTAAGTTCTTTGATGTCAACATTGGTTTTTAAAAATCCACCCAATACAGTATTATTCCAAAGTGTATTAGCTTCTAAATTTTTTTCAATGGTCTTGTCAATTTTAATCTTACTCCCAAACTTAATTTCGGCGAACTGATTATTTATGTCTGTATTTCGCTTAAATACATTCGCTTTATTTGGATTGTAATAGTTTAGAACCTCATTAACGATAGCTTTTTTGAAAAACTCTACCTCATAATAATATTTAGTATCATTTGCCAAGAACTCAATACTCATTATCGAATTTTGTTCAGGTGTTTCAGAATCAAATAAAAATGGCTGAAAATCTAGCTCATCAGTTTTTTTTGTTTCTGGTTCAAGAACAATATCCCTTAGAAACTCAAGTGCTTTAAGAATAGTCGTTTTTCCTGAGGCATTGGCACCGTAGATCAGGATTATCTTTAAAAGCCGCAGTCCATTTGTATTAATAACGTAGCTACTTTCAAGATGCTCTGATTTGTCAGCTTCAAAGGTCAATGTTTGTTTGTCCTTGATTGACCCAAAGTTTTGTACACTGAAATTAATTATCATCTTTCCACCTATTTATGTAAATTAACTACAAATATAGACGATAAAATATAACAATACAAGTTTTTTAGAGTGATTATTGTAACTTGATTACAAAAAGAAGGCAAAAAGTTGACGTTTAGATTGGTTTTTAGCTCTTGCTACTTGAACTTCAAATAAGCCGTTCGAGCACAGCACCGACCATTATTCCGAAGTAGCCGAGCACATAATCTGAATCCTGCCACTCATACACTCTCCTGCCCATGAACGCTGCATGGGCACTCCAGGAGTAGTGCTCCGGCTCTTCAAACAATGCATACGCTTTTGTTTTGCTTTTTCCGTCTATGCTTTCATCACAATAGGTAAACCATTCAATAAATCGGTTTGCCTTTTTGCTCGGAAATTCTTTACCTAAGGCAATAATGCCAGTGTAATCCAACATATCAGTTAAATATCGTTTACCGTCATTTGCCAAAAGTTTCAGTTGGGTAGTGGCACTAACCAACTCATTATTTTCTTTTTTCAATTTGGCTTTAAGATATTTCCAATAGTTGCGAGTTTTGGTGTAGTCGTTCTGGTCGGTAAGCAATTAGATTGCCGCTCAACTGTCAGCC
>CAIQJL010000384.1 GCA_903872185.1 uncultured Bacteroidota bacterium
TCAACTGCTTCGAAATTTCCGTAAGCATCAGATTTGTTTTTATCACCTGAGCAGGAAAATAATATCGAAATTATAATTAACGATGTTAATGTTATTGTGTTTTTCATTTCTGAATATGTTAAATGATACCTTTAATTACTAAATAATTGAATTTTGCAAAAAGTATTTGTATCTGATGTTTTTTCATTTCAATTTTTGCCTGATTTTCTGCAGTAACATCCTCTATATAATCTGAACTTCTGATTGTTCCATTTGCTAATTTTGAGGATGATGCTAATGTTATTTTTTCGCGAAGACTTATTATTTCTGCATCCTTTTTAAGCAATTCTTCCATTTTATTGATTGTTGTTATTTCATTCTCGGTCTGAATATTTATTGCTTTTATAAAAGCTTCCTGCTGATTTGAAATTATTTCTTTTTGAATTTCCATAACTTTTCTATCACGCGAACTTTGATTCCAATCCCAAGGTGTCCAGCTTAGTTTTGCTCCAACTATATAAAATGTCTGAAACTCATTGTTAAGCATATTTAATCCTGGTCTGCCATAACCTGCTTGACCAAACCCATATAACCTAGGTAATAAAGCTTTTTTTGAAATGTTTTCAGATGCATTTATGCGTAATTTGTTAAGATTAAATAATTCAATTTCTGGACGTAAAATATTTTCAGTAAATACAAAGGGTTTTGATTCATAACCTAGTTTACTGTTTTTTGGTATTTCTTGTCCTATAAATTTTGAAAGTGAAGATATTAGACCATTTCTTGATGTTTGAATTTCTATTATTTGCTGATCAATTTTCAATAATTCTGCTTGTAAGGTAAACAGTTCAGATTCGGTAATTATCCCATTTGTAACACCCGACTGTAAAACAGTAAGTTTTTCCTTAAGTTTTGATTGTAATGCTAATTGTAGATTTTCAGTTTCCTGAAGCAACATTATATTAAAGAAAAGACTATTTAACTGTTCTTTTTTAGAGTTTATGTCTATTACTATTTGCTGTTTATCTATTAGGGAATTAGAAGTCTCAAGTTTTTTACGACTATTTGTTAAACCAGCATCAAAAATTAATTGATTTACATCTAAAGTCGCTTTGTATTGGTCTTTTGAAGGACTGTCTATTTTAATTCCAGGAAAAGGTAAAGTAACTGAAGTTACATCACTTTGATAAGTTGCCTGTGCATTAATTCCAATTTGAGGTAAGAATGCAGAGCATATATTTTTGGTTTTATATAAACTTGATTGGCTGTATAAAGTGTCGTTTTTTAATGTTGGCCAATTTTGATATAATAGTTTATAACAATTCTCAATATATAATGTGTCATTGCTCTGACTAAAGCTTAATAATGGAAATGTTAAAGTCAGAAATATACTATATTTTAATCTTTTCCACATAAGTTTATTTTTTTATGGAATTAATAACAAATTGATAAACTATATTTTTCCTTTCTTCTAGAAATTTTTGATATTCTTTATCATCATTTTTAAAAATCATTCCTTTAATTATAGGTGCAGCAGCAACAGGAAAAATACACATTGATAGAATATTAACAACCAAATGTTCAGCTGGCATGGTGCATATAACGCCATTATCCATTTCTTTTTTAAATAGATTTAGAAATACAGTAGGATTAAATCCTTGCTCCTTTATGCTATTAATAAGCATTTCGGGTCTTAATTGAATTTCATGAAGAATAAATGCAGGTAGAAATGGATTGTTAGAAAGTACATCAATATAATTATCAATAAAGAATCTTAGTTTTTCCAAAAAGGAGATTTCTGATTGAAAAGTTTTTACAACTTTAGGGAAGAAGTTTTCAAACACTGATTGAAAAATAGCCTTAAATAGGTTCTCTTTCGATCTGAAATAATAATGAAGCAAAGCTTTATTTATTCCTGCGCGTTCTGCAATTTTTTGCATTCGTGCTCCATCAAAACCTCGCTCCAAAAATTCTTGCTTTGCTGCTTCAAGTATTTTAATTTCAGTACTTTTCTCAATTTCTTTTATTTTGACCATTGGGATTAATTAAATGGTTTAACTAACTGGTCAAAGTTATAATTGTTTTTTTGAAAAAACAACATTTGATTCAATTAAAATATAATTTATTAATATTTAAGTGTTTTACATTTTGACGAACAGGTATATTTTCTCTAAATAATATCATAATTTTGAAAGATATAATTTAAAATATTAAACAATGAAGCAAATTTATTTTTCATTAATCGCAATTATTATTAGTTTTAGTTCTATTGCCCAGTCTCCACTATCTTTCCAATATCAAGCTGTGGTAAGAGATTTAAGCGGAAATGTTTTACAGTCTCAAACTGTAAGTTTTCAAATAAGTATAATTTCAGGTTCCATAACAGGAACAGTAGAATATGTAGAAACTCATTCTGCAATTACTAATCAATTTGGTATTGTTTCGCTAAATGTAGGTTTAGGAACACCTATAACAAATGCATTTTCTTCAATAAATTGGGGTAGTACTTCACATTATATAAAAGTAGAAGCCGATCCAAATGGTGGGTCTAATTTTCTTGATATGGGAACAACACAATTATTATCTGTTCCATATGCAATGTATGCCGA
>CAIQJL010000385.1 GCA_903872185.1 uncultured Bacteroidota bacterium
GAATTAATGTAACTGGAACAACTATTACAAACACAGCTCCCAATCAAACAGTAACTTTAACACAAGGTGGTGCAACAACGGTTTCAGGAACATATCCTAATTTTACAATTTCAAGTACTGATAACAATACCACATACACTGCTGGATCTGGTTTAAGTTTAACAGGTACAACTTTCGCAAATACATCTCCAGATCAAACTGTAACAATGGTAAACGGAACGGGTATTTCAGTAACTGGAACCTATCCTACATTTACGGTAACAAACTCAAGTCCAAATGCTACACATACTGGCGATGTTACTGGTGCAGCTGCATTAACAATTGCGACATCTGCTGTAACAACTACTAAAATTGCTGATGGAAATGTAACAGCAGTAAAGCTTAATTCAATGGCAGCAACAAATGGACAAGTGCTAAAATATAATGGAACTGCATGGGCCCCAGCTGCTGATGCGAACACTGCATATACAGCAGGAACAGGTATAAATGTTACTGGAACAACTATTACAAATACTTTACCTGATCAAACTGTAGCATTAACTCAAGGAGGTGCAACAACAGTTACAGGTACTTATCCAAACTTTACTATTTCAAGCACTGATAACAATACAACGTATACTGCTGGATCAGGTTTAAGTTTAACTAGTACAACTTTCGCTAACACATCTCCCGATCAAACTGTAACTATGGCAAACGGAACAGGTATTTCAGTAACTGGAACATATCCTGCATTTACAGTTACTAACTCAAGTCCAAATGCTACACATACTGGCGATGTTACTGGTGCAGCAGCATTAACAATTGCAACCTCTGCAGTAACCACGACCAAAATAGCTGATGGAAATATAACTGCAGTAAAATTAAACTCTATGGCAGCAACTAATGGTCAGGCATTAAAATTTAACGGAACAAACTGGGCGCCTGCAACTGATTTAAATACAGGAACACCTGGTGGACTTAATAAAACCATTCAATTTAATAACTCTGGTGTATTCGGAGGAAATACAAATTTAGTATGGGATAATTCAAATGAAAGATTAGGTGTTGGTACAACTAGTCCTTTAGGGAGAATGGTAGTTCAGGGAAGTGCAACAGCATTAGCTACCGATCCTCTTTTTGAAGTAAAAAATGCAGCAGGTCAAACAGTTTTTGTTGTTTATGAGGATAGTGTTAATGTTTTTGTAAATGATGATGCTATTCAATCTAACAGAGGAGGATTTGCCGTAAGTGGAAGAAATAATGCAAAAGGATTTACTCATAATTACATGCACGTTACCCCTGATAGTACACGAATTTTTACTGGTGATCCAATTTCCGGATTTGGCGTTGGTAATCTTAGTACAGGTACTTCAACCAGTTATATGCAATTAAATCCAGATAATTATTTTATTGGACATCAAGCAGGTGATTCTATTTCAACAGGTTTGTATAATTCTTTTTTCGGTTATAAATGCGGGATAAGTAACAGAACTGGAAGTTATAATGTGTTTTCTGGATTTAAATCTGGATATTTAAACAAATCAGGAAATTATAATACATTTTTAGGGCACGAAGCTGGTTATACAAATACCGGTAGCGATAATACATTTATAGGATACGAATCTGGTAAAAGTCATACAACTGGTGGTGGAAATGTTTATCTCGGCAGTAAAGCAGGTCAATATGATTTAAATGGGGTTCAAAATATTTTTGTAGGAGAAAATTCAGGAATAAATAATCAAACAGGTTCTCAGAATGTTTTTCTTGGGTACTCAGCAGGATATAACAACAATGGAAGTAATAATGTTGCATTAGGTTATGAAAGTGGATATAGCAATACTTTTGGATTGAATAATACTTTTTTAGGTTACCAAGCTGGAAGAAATAATGCAAACGGCGCAAGTAATCTTGTAATGGGCTACCAGGCAGGTTTTAATAGCAATGGTGGCAGTAATGTCCTTTTAGGGTACCAATCTGGATACGAAACATACGGAACTAGTAATGTTATGATAGGAACCATGGCTGGATATAATAACACTGCAGGTGGTTCGAATTTATTTCTTGGCGAACAATCTGGTTATTTAAATACTACAGGATCTAAAAACGTAGCTAATGGTTATCAGGCACTTTATTCTAATTCAACTGGTAGTTATAATGTTGTTATGGGTTATCAATCTGGATACAATGACAATGCCAGCGATAATGTGTTTATTGGCAATCAAAGTGGTTATAACAATCTAAGTGGCACCTACAACACTTTTTTAGGTTATAAAACTGGTTATAGCAATACATCTGGACTTAAAAATACATTTATGGGATTTGTATCTGGATATTCAAATTCAACAGGAGCACGAAATATTTTTATTGGTGATAGTACTGGTTACTATAATACTATTGGAAATAATAACATCATGCTTGGAAGTGGAGCTGGACAACAAAACACAACAGGATTACAGAATATTTTTATTGGTTCTGGTGCAGGATTTTTGAATGCAACAGCCAGTAATAATATATTTATTGGAGCTTTAGCTGGAAATAAAAATACAAATACACTTAATATTTTTGTTGGTTCACAAGCTGGCTTCAACAATACTTCAGGTACCAACAACTTGATATTTGGTCATCAGGCTGGATTTATTTTAACAACTGGTGCAAATGATTTGTTTTTTGGTAATCAGGCAGGATATAATGCTACAACATCTAGCAACAATATTTTTCTAGGAAATCAGTCTGGATTTAATAATACAACAGGTATAAATAATATGTTTTTGGGCCTTCAGGCGGGATTTAACACAACAACATCGACCAACAATATTTTTATCGGAAATCAGGCTGGACTTACAAATACGACTGGCGCAAGTAATGTATGTATAGGAATAACATCAGGATATGCTAATGTTACAGGTAATCAGAATACATTTTTGGGAACAGCTGCAGGTCATAATACAACTGGTACAGGCAATGTGTTTTTAGGTTATACTGCTGGTTATACTGAAACAGGATCTGACCAATTATATATTGAAAACTCTGTAAATGTAACCACTCCTTTAATAAATGGTGATTTTGCTTTAAATAGAGTAGCGATTAACCGACCAGCAAACACTTATCCTTTTCAAGTTGGAACTGTAGCAACAAATGGTAATGGAGCATACTTAACAACAGGCGGAGTTTGGACTAGCATTTCATCAAAAGCATTAAAAGATAGATTTGTTGATATTGATAAAAATGAATTGTTGTCAAAAATTAAAAATTTGGATATTAAAGGTTGGTTTTATAAAGAAACTGAAGAATATCATATTGGTCCATTTGCTGAAGAATTTTACAAAGAATTTGGAACTGGTGTTTTAAACGAACCAATTATGTTAGGAAAATCTCTTGCAGCAACAGATGTTGCAGGAGTTAGCCTTTTAGCAGTTCAGGAATTAATAAAAGAAATTGAACTTCTAAAAGCCGAAATTGAAAAATTAAAAGCTGCAAAATAACAAATAAGAAAAGCCCCATAAGGGCTTTTCTTATTTAAAATTTAAATCAATAGTTAAAGGCATATGGTCGCTATATGTAATCCAATCTTCATACTTTCCTATTTCTATATTTTGAAATTTTTCTAATATATCTTTAGACACAAAACAAGACCGTTGCAATGTAAATTGTTCGTAAAATAGTTGATAACTAACTGTATGTCAGAAATATATCTCGAATGTTTTTATTATATTCGTGTATGAAAAACGAAAAACAAGTAGGATTTGC
>CAIQJL010000386.1 GCA_903872185.1 uncultured Bacteroidota bacterium
AAGAAAGAAAGAAAGAAAGAAAGAAAGTTTTATAATTTTGTATAAAATGTTTTCAATATGAAAAAGTTAAGTCTTATATTTCTTTTTACTATTGTCTTTACAACACTCGCTATTATATTACGTTCCCAAACGCTTAACTTGCCACCAAGAATTAGCTCTGCATCAAATGGAAGTCAGATTATTAACACATTAATACCACTTAGTCTTACAACTCGTGAAGACACAATTTTTTCAAAAATAATTAATGGAAATGTTCCTGATTTTTTAAGAAATTTAATAGAAGTTTCATCAACAGTTAATATTTCAGGAACAAATCACACAGTTAATTTCTATGTAATCCCAGATTATATGGCAATTGGTTGCGATAGCGATTATTTCTTTTGCCCGATGACTCCTCTCCTAGCCCAACGAATTGCCGATTATATTGGTTATTCTTTACCTACTCGTAAAATGGTAAATGATATTTGGCAAGATGCAACTGTTAAAATGTCGCCACAATCAATTCCTCCAAGCGCACAAATGACAACAGTTCCAGTATTTGCAAAACACGATTCTATGGTCTGGACTCAGCGTCAGCCATTGATTTCAACTCATCCACTAGGCGAATTAGTTGCTGGCGATAAAAAAGATGTTGTTATTTCAAATCAAATATACGGTAATCCTGCACCAGGAAGAGTTGCAATATATGGCTGGCATTACCAGAACGGAACTCCAATTCAGCCGTTATATATTGGACACGAAGAAACTTACGCTGATTATAGTCACGGAATTAGGTTAATTCAAAATGAAATTTTAGTTGATGGTTGCATGAATACTATTCAAAATATTTTGCAATCATCAACATTAAACACATTATTAAGCGACGAAGGATCAATTTCAGTTCCAAGATATCCTGTAACTGTACCAACTGTTGCAAAACCTATTTCTTTTTGCGTAATTAATCAAGCTTCAGGTATAATCAGAATTAAAATAAAAACAGATCCTAATATAATTGGCTATAATGTTGCATTAAGTAATGATGGTAAATGTTTCAGTCAACCAACTTATTACAATTCTTCTCAATTCGACATTTTAGGATTAGAGTCAGACAGTGTATATTTTGTTAAAATTGCGGCTGTTGGAATCAATGGAGGTATTTCTGCATACTCTGAGGTTTTAGGAGCAACAACAAATATCACAACTGCTTTTGGTCATTACCTTATAATAAATTCTTTCGACAGAGTAACAACAGGCAACACATTTGATTTTATAAGACAGCATGGAAGTGCATTACGTCATAATAATTTATTTTTCTCGAGTGCCACAAACGAAGCTATAACAGATTCATTAATATTATTAGATAATTTTCACGCATTAGATTATATTGTTGGAGAAGAAAGTTCTACAAATGAAACATTTTCTGACCAAGAACAGATAATGCTTAAAAATTGTCATGTTCCATATTTTATTTCAGGTTCTGAAATTGGCTGGGATTTAGACCATCTGGGTTCTATTTCGGATAAAGATTTTTACCATAATTATTTATTTGCAACTTATGTTGAAGATGCACCAAATAATCAGGCATCTACTTATTATACTTCAACTTTTACAGCACCTTACAATCCAAATATTTCTTTCACTTTTGATAATGGCAACCATGGAACTTATGACGTTCGTTATCCTGATGTAATATCACCTAATACCTTTGGAACATGGTTAGGATATCCTGTTTCATATTTTAATGATTTTCCTTATTCAAAATATGCTGGAAGTTTTTACTGGAACAAAATGGTTTACCTTACTATTCCTTTTGAAACAATTTACCCTGAAAGTAAAAGGGATTCTATAATGAATGCCATTCACACAATATTTTTCTTAATGAGTTCAGCAAATGAAATAGATCAAGAAAATTCTAAAGTATTGATTTATCCAAATCCAGCAAACGATGTTACAACAATTTACATTAACTCATTCACTAATGAAATATATCAACTAATAATACAATCTATTGAAGGAAAAACAATAGAAATAAAACAATTAGAAGTTAATGAAGGTAAAAACCAGATTAGTTATAATTTAAGTAATATGGCCGAAGGGATGTATTTAATTTCAATAAAAGGAAAGGAAATTAATTTTACTAAGAAACTAATTATTTCGAGATAGTCTTTTAATCTTTTAAGCGAGGACGCTTAAAAGATAAATTTTACAGCC
>CAIQJL010000387.1 GCA_903872185.1 uncultured Bacteroidota bacterium
AACTGCAATCTTCATTTTTATAAATATTTGTTCAAATTAAGTTATTTTTTCTGAAATTCGCATAATTTAATTTATCAAAGCTAAAGTTGTGAATTGGGAAATTACAATAAAAGAATTTAAATCATATTTAAAGCTCGAAAAATCGCTTTCTAAAAACTCAATTGATGCTTATTTGCATGATATAATTCAGTTTACTAATTTTTTAAGCTATAGTAAGCTTTCAATATTGCCAGATGAAGTGGATTTACTTTTACTCGAAAAATTTATTGGTTGGGTTAATGAATTGGGCATTCACCCTAGGTCGCAAGCAAGAATGATTTCTGGAATTAAAGCGTTTTATAGGTTTTTAATATTAAGTGAATATATGGATATTGATCCAACAGCTTTATTAGAAGCCCCAAGATTAGGAAGAAAACTACCCACATTTTTAAATATTGAAGAAATTGACGAATTACTTGCTGCTATTGATCTTAGCACAAATGAAGGACACCGAAATAAAGCAATGCTTGAAACTCTGTACAGTTGTGGATTACGAGTTACCGAGCTTGTAGAATTAAAAATCTCTAGTTTGTATTTTAACGAACTTTTTATCAAAGTTATAGGAAAGGGTAACAAAGAAAGACTTGTACCAGTAAGCAAAAAAGCTATTCATGAAATAAAACATTATTTTGAAAAAACCAGAAATCATCAAAAGATACAAAAAGGTCACGAAAATTTTGTTTTTCTAAATCGTAGAGGAAGAAAGCTTTCACGAATAATGATTTTTACCATAATTAAAGGGTTAGCAAAAGCAATAAACCTAAATAAAAATATTAGTCCGCATACTTTCAGACATTCTTTTGCAACTCATTTAGTAGAAGGTGGTGCAGATTTAAGAGCAGTTCAGGAAATGCTGGGACATGAATCAATAATTACAACAGAAATTTATACTCATTTAGACAGGGCATATTTACGTGATACAATTATAAAATTTCATCCACGAGCTTAAATACTACACATTGTTAATTTTAAAATAAAAACAATCTCAAATATGTTTAGTGACATAAAAAGTTTTTATTATATATTTATTGAACTTTTTAAAAAATTTCGCACTTTTGAAAGGTTATTTAGTTATTGAATTAATCACTTGAATTAAAAATAAAATGGCAAAAACAAATTCAAAACCAACAACAAAAAAGCAAGCTAAAAAGTACGTTTATTACTTTGGTGGCAAAAAAGCTGAAGGCAAAGCCGACATGAAAAACCTTTTAGGTGGCAAAGGTGCTAACCTTGCTGAAATGGTAAATCTTGGACTTCCTGTTCCTGCAGGACTGTCAATAACAACAGAATGCTGTACCGATTATTATGAAAATAATTGCCAACTTCCAAAATCTCTATATGATGAAGTTTGGGCTGGCATGAAAAAAGCAGAAACCGAAATGGGTATGAAATATGGTGATCCAAAAAACCCATTATTATTATCATGTCGTTCTGGTGCAAGAAGCTCAATGCCTGGAATGATGGATACTGTGCTTAATGTTGGATTATGTACTGCAACTATTCCTGGCTTAATTAAAAAAACAAATAATCCTCGTTTTGTTTGGGATTCATACCGTCGTTTAATTATGATGTATGCAGACGTTGTTATGGATAAAGCTGAAGGCTTAGACAAGAACATCCGCAAGCAATTAGATGACATGCTTGACAGTTATAAAAAATCTAAAAAAGTAAAAGAAGACACTCAATTATCTGCTGATGATTTAAAAATTCTTGCAGAAGAATTTAAGAAAAAAGTAAAAAAAGAATTAGGAACTGCTTTCCCTGATGACGCAAAAGAACAATTATTTGGTGGAATAAAAGCTGTTTTCAAAAGTTGGAATGGAAAAAAAGCTGTTTCTTATCGCCGTATAGAAGGTATTCCAGACGAATGGGGTACTGCTGTAAACGTTCAGGCAATGGTATTTGGAAACATGGGCGATTCATCAGCTACTGGTGTTGCTTTTACACGTAACCCAGCAACCGGCGAAAATTTATTCTATGGTGAATGGTTAGTAAATGCTCAAGGCGAAGACGTTGTTGCTGGTATCCGTACTCCAAGTCCTTTAAACGACGACACAAAAAATGAGCAAAATAAGCACTTGCACAGTATGCAGGAAGCTATGCCAAAAACTTATAAAGAACTTTGTAATATTCGTACCATTCTTGAAAAGAACTTTACAGATATGTTAGATATCGAGTTCACAATTCAGGAAGGAAAATTATACATGCTTCAATGTCGTGCTGGTAAACGTACTGGTACCGCTGCTTTAAACATGGCAATGGATATGCTTAAAGAAAAACTGATAACTGAAAAAGTTGCAGTTATGCGCGTTGAACCTGCTCAATTAGATGAATTACTTCACCCAATTTGTGATCCAAAAGAAGAAAAGAAAGTTGAAGTTCTTGTAAAAGGATTACCTGCTGGACCTGGTGCTGCTGTTGGTCAATTGGTATTTACTGCAGAAGATGCTGTTGCTTGGGAACGTAAAGGCAAAAAAGTAATTCTTCTTCGCGAAGAAACAAATCCTGAAGATGTAGAAGGAATGCGTGCTGCAGTTGGCATTCTTACTGCTCGTGGTGGTATGACTTCACATGCTGCGCTTGTTGCACGTGGATGGGGAAAATGCTGTATTGTTGGTGCAGGAAAACTTCATGTTGATGCTGCTTCAAAAACTGCAAAAGTTGAAGGATCAAAAGTTATATTAAAAGAAGGCGACTTCGTAACATTAAACGGAACAAAAGGTCATGTTTATCAAACTGCATTGAAATTAATGGATGCAACTGAAAATCCACGTTTCAAACAGTTTATGACTATTGTTGACAAATTCCGCACAATGGGAGTTCGCACAAATGCTGAAACACCAGAAGATGCAAAAATTGCTCGCGATTACGGTGCAGAAGGAATCGGACTTTTCCGTACAGAACATATGTTTTATGGTTCAGGTTCTGAAAAACCTTTATTGGCACTTCGCAAAATGATTTTAAGTAATACATTAGCCGAAAGAGTTAAAGCTCTTAATGAATTATATCCTTTTGTTAAGAAAGATATTAAAGCTACATTATTAGCTATGGATAATCTTCCTGTAACATTTCGCTTATTAGATCCACCTTTACACGAATTCGTTCCACAAAGTCCGGATAAACAAGCTGAACTTGCAAAAGAATTAAAAATAAAAGTTGCCGACATTGTAAAACGTGGCGAAGCTTTGCACGAAAACAACCCAATGATGGGACATCGTGGAGTAAGATTAAGCATTACTTATCCTGAAGTTTCTGAAATGCAGTTCCGCGCAATTTTCGAATCAACTTTAGAATTACTAAAAGAAGGAAAGCATCCAAAACCAGAAATTATGGTTCCTGTTACTTCTGAGGTTGCTGAATTAGATTCTACAAAGAAAATTGCTGATAGAATTTATGATGAAGTTTGCAAAAAATTCAAAGTAAAATCAATTAGTTATTTATATGGTACTATGATTGAAATTCCACGCGCTTGTTTACTTGGAGATAAAATGGCAAAAACTGCTCAATTCTTCTCATTTGGAACAAACGATTTAACACAGATGACATTTGGCTTTAGCCGCGATGACATTGGTGGTTTCATGAATGAATATTTAGACCAGAAAATATTAGCTGCGGATCCATTCCAGACTATTGATCAGGATGGCGTTGGTCAATTAATTGAAATGGCCGTAACAAAAGGACGTGCTACAAGAAAAGATTTAAAAGTTGGTATTTGCGGCGAACAAGGTGGCGATCCTGCATCAGTTGAATTCTGTTACAAAACCGGATTATCTTATGTAAGTTGTTCTCCATTCAGAGTTCCTATTGCAAGATTAGCTGCTGCACAAGCTGCCATTAAATTTGCTCCAAAAACTAAAAAATAGTTTTTACTATTTATCATAATAAAAAAGGTTGAACAAATGTTCAACCTTTTTTATTTATTAAAGAATTTTTTATCGAATTACATTTACAACACCGCTTTTATCGTGTTCGATGTTATCACCATCCAAATATTTAACAAACCAGCTATAACTTCCATTTGAAATAATTTCTCCCGTTTTTATACTACCATCCCATCCATATTTAGCAGGTTGTAGTTTATCATATTTATCAGTTTCAAAAACAACACCTCCCCATCTATCCAAAATATATAAGTGAAAATTCTTTTCACTTATATTATTACCCAAAACATAAAAAATATCATTACTTCCATCACCATCAGGAGTTATTGCATTTGGAGTATAAAAAGTATACTCATCTCTAACAGTTATCAAACTATTAACCGTATCTCTACAACCTTTATCTGATATTGCAATTAATTTAACATTATAATCTCCCAACATTTGATACCAATGCATAGGATTTTTTATACTAGATGAATCGCCATCACCAAATGACCATAAATAAGTAAATGCAAATTCAGACAAATTTGCAAATATTATTTGAGGTTTAACAATACTTACAATATTTGGATTAGCTAAAAATCTTGCTTCAGGAGTATTAAAAACATTTATCATATCAGCAAATATTTTTGTACTATCACAGCCAAAAGGAGAAGTAACAGTTAACTTAACATTATAAATTCCATCTTTTACATATTCATGTGTAGGTGTCATATTAAAAGAAACAGCGTTATCACTTAAATCTCCAAAATTCCAATTATAAGTTTGTCCTGGCAATGAACTTAAAGGATTAAATGACACAGTTAATGGTTCGCAACCTTCATGAATATTACTAACAAAAGCAGGATTAGGATTTGGGTTAACAGTAATTAAAACTGAATCACGAACAATATCGCCGCAACCGTCCTTTACAAATAAATATTGCAATCCAGTAGAACTTGGTAAAACATTTACGGGAGGAGTAACAATATTTCCATTTGAAGTATAAACCATATATGGCGCTGCTCCACTACCAAACAAATCAACCGATAATTGAACTATATCACCTGGGCAAACCGAAATGTCATCAGCAGACAAATGAAAATCTAAAGGGGATAATAATTTAACAGTAACATCATCTGTTCCGGTACATCCTGTAATATCAGTAACGGTTACCGTATATGTAATAGTTGAAACTGGATCTGAAATAGGATTTGAAATATTTGTCGAGCTTAGACTTGTAGCAGGACTCCATAAATAAAATATACCTCCAGTTGCATTCAAATGTGCTACTGTGCCATAACATAAGGATATATCTGAACCGGCATCTGCCGGAGCTCTTGTTCTAACATTAACAACAAAATCATCTGTTCCACTACATCCATTAGAATATGTAACGGTAACATGATAAGTAGTTGTAACAGTTGGATTGGCGAATGGATTTGCTATATTGGTTGCACTTAATCCGATAGAAGGACTCCACAAATATGAAGTTCCAGCAGTAACATTCAAAGCTGTTGTGCTTCCAATACAAATATCAGAAACTCCTGTTATAACAACCGGCAATGACAATACAGAAATAGTAATATATACAGTATCAATACTGCAAGAACTAGAAACAATTGCTCTATAAGTTGTAGTCTCAGTAGGTGATGCAATTGGGTTTTGACAAGTAGTACAACTTAATCCAGCTGCTGGACTCCACAAGAAACTACTTCCTCCTGATAAATGAAGTGAAGTAGATGAACCAGCACAGATGGAAGTATCGGTAGCAGTAACTGCTACCATAGAATTATTAATACTTGCTACAAAAATATCTTTATTTCCTTGCCCATTTAAAACAACATTACCAAAATGAGCATTATTCGGATAATAACCACAAACATATATAAAGCAGGAATCATAACAAGCTAAACCATTCCCACGGTCATCACCAATACCACCACCTTGCAAAGCCCACTTCCATGTTCCTGAAGTATCAATAGAAGCAACAAAAACTTGAAGCAAATCAGTGTTATTTAAAGTGATATTTCCACCAAAATATGCCGTATCACTAAACTGTCCGGTAACAAAAAGATCACCTTTTGTATTCGAAACAATTCTATTTCCTCTATCACCACCGCTTGAAGATCCAGCCCTTTTTGCCCAAACCCACGAACCATTTGTTTTCATTTTGGCTACGAAAATATCTCGACCATTTGGACCACCATGATTATTAATTGTATCGCTACCAAAAGGAACATTGTCACGAAATTCTCCTGTAACATATAAATCATTATACTGGTCTACTGTAATATCGTTGGCTCTATCATCTAATGTGCTACCAGTTGTTTTTACCCATAATTGATTTCCATTATTATCATATTTAACAACAAAAATATCAACACCACCATGACTAGTAACAACAGTAGAACCAAAAGATTTAGTTCCCCAAAATCCACCTGCAACATAAACATTGGACAAAGAATCAACAGCAATACGGTTGTCACGCTCACCATCAATTGCATCAAAAGTTTTAACCCACTGGAAAACTCCTGCAGGAGATAATTTAGCTACAAAAGAAGTAGAATCCTGACCAGGTGACATTGGAACAACTATACTTCCAAAAATACCTGGGTCACCCTGATTCCCATAATGGTCGCCTAAAAAACCAGTAATGTAAATATCACCAAATTTGTCTGTTGTTAAATCCCATGCATTATCATCACCACTACTGCCACAATGTATCAACCACAGACAATTTCCATTTAAATCAAACTTACCAACAAATATTTGATCTGCAGACCCACCGCTAACGCTGCATGTACCAAAACTATTTACATTAAGCCAAGTACAACCTGTAGCATAAACATATCCATTAATTTTATCAACACAAATACCAATAACTCTTTCGTCCCAACCACCAATTGCAGCATTTACCCATGTCCAAATTCCTGTTGGACTTATTTTAGCTAGAAATCCCTCTTTTCCCCAAGTTCCAGGTGGTGTAATACTACCAAAATTTACTGTTAAAAAGGCTGGTTGTCCTACATTATAGTAACCACCTACATATAAATTACCAGCAGCATCAATATCTAAATCGTTACCTTTATCAGACTGAGAGCTCCCAGCAGTAGCAGCCCATTGCCAATTCTGAGAAAATGTCTTCTGAGATAAAATACACAATAAGAAAAATATGATAATTAATAATTTCTTCACACTTAATAATTAAACTTACATTATTTGATAACATTTACAACACCTGACCGATCATGTTCAATACCATCCCCATCTAAATACTTAACAAACCACGTATAACTTCCAATTGAAACAGTACTACCATCTTTAAAACTTCCATTCCAACCATATTTAGCTGGTTGATCTTTATCATATTTATCTGTTTCAAATATAACTCCTCCCCACCTGTCTAATATATATAAATGGAAATTTTTAGAACTTATTTCATTTCCTATAACATAAAACACATCATTGTTTTTATCACCATCAGGAGTAATTGCATTAGGAGTATAAAAAGTATATTCATCCCTAATAACAATTAAACTATTTACTGTATCCTTGCACCCTTTATCAGAAACGGCAATTAATTTAACATTATATTCTCCTAACATTTGATACCAGTGCATCGGATTAGTATTACTTGTAGAATCACCATCACCAAACGACCACATATATGTATGAGCATATTCAGAATGATTTGCAAAAATTATCTGAGGTTTAACAATGCTTACAATATTTGGGTTAGCTTCAAATCTTGCTTCCGGAGCATTAAAAACATTAATCATATCAAAAAATATTTTTGTACTATCGCAACCATAAGCAGAAGTAACTGTTAATGTAACATCAAATATTCCATCATGCGAAAATTCATGAGTTGGATTTGTGTTAAATGAAACAGAATTATAATTTAAATCACCAAAATTCCAACTATATGTTTGATTATCCAATGCTGATGCAGGATTAAACGAAACAGTTAATGGTTCGCAACCTTCATTAATATTACTTACAAAAGCAGGATTAGGATTTGGGTTAACAGTAATCAAAACTGAATCGTGAGCAATAGAACCGCATCCATCCTGAACATATAAATACTGAAAACCAGATGAAATAGGATTAATATAAATTGGCGGTGTAACAATTGTTCCACTAGAATTATAAACCATATAAGGTGGCCCTCCTCCATTACTCATACTAATACTTAACTGTACAATTTCATTTGGACAAATGTTATATTTATTTGCTATAACAGTTAAATCAACACCAGAACTAACCGTTAAATGAACAGAATCAACTATACCAGGACAACCGTTACTACCGGTAACTGTAACAATATATGTAATATCAGACAAAGGAGTAACAGTAAAACCAGAAGTATTATTTCCATTACTCCATTGAAAATAGTATGGAGGTGTATCGCCGGTTGGATAAGCAGTAATATTAGCTGTAGCACCAGCACAAAGTTGCAAATCAGGAGAAGTGGTTAAAGCAATTTGTGAAGGCTGTGTAATAACAAAAGATGCAACAGCAACACCTGCAGAATCATCAGTTACAGTAACAGAATAATTACCAGGAACTAAAAAATAAATATCCTGAGTAGTTTCTCCGTTTGACCATATATAATGATATAATCCGGACGCAGTATTGCCACCAGAAACAGTCAAATCTATTGAACCAACATTATCTCCATAACAAGGTGAATTTGTAGGAACTCCTGTAACAACTATTGGTGGAATTGTTGTTTTAAAATGCGCAATTACAGTCTGACTTCCTGTAAAAATTGTATTCACTGAATCAGCTGTTGTAATTGGAGTAACAGGATCAACTAACTCCCAATAATCAAAAGTATAATTAGGAGCAGTTGCTGTTGCCTGTAATATTGTTTCAATATTACCATAATAAACGGCAGTCCATGGGTATGTTGGAACTAATATTGAATTTACATTAATAATTCCTGTATTAGGAGGGTCAACCTGAAAATTAATATTATATGGACCAGTTAAATTATAACAATCTACCATTCCTTGCGACAAAGCAGCACACCTAGCATCAATAAAAGCTTTAAGTGTCTGAACATTTGCTTGCCATTGAGCTAAGTTGCCTCCCCATCTGGCAATCTGTCTTGGCATTTCAGGAGTAGAAAGTGCAATTAAACTATCCAGAACAAATTGCATATTTGCACAAGAAAAAACAGTATTTGATAAATCGGCATATCTCGAAACATAATATTGTCTGAAAGTAGGATTATTTAATAGTGCATTAAGTATAGGCACATGCCCTTGCCCTCCCTCATCTCCTAATTGTTCCGGATTGCATGGGTCTGCTTGAGCACTTTGATCAGGAATACCAGTATAATTTATATAATGACCAAAAGTTGCATCTTCATCCCATAAACAATAACGCCATTTCTTTTTATTTGCATTTGGATTAATACCTCTCCACCATTCGGTATTCCAGTTTAACCAGTCGGAACAAACTACATAAGAATTAAGAATAAAATAATCAACTAAACTTTTTGTATTATATAAATTATCGACATAATTATAGTTTGCAGCAACTGCCATATTGTTAGAAAGTATATAATTCATGAGACTATTCCAATCTGTTTGAGCTTGGGCTCCTCCATACTCGCTCCAGGTAGCACCCCATGTTTTAAGCATCTGTACTCCTTTTTCGTCGGAGTTATAATAATAATCGGTAAAATCAGCATCATCAACTTTTTCTCGCATATCATATAATCCCCAATACTGACCATTAACATATAACACACAAGGTTCATAAGTTCTTTCATCTAAATACAAATCTCCTCTCTGCGATAGTGTACTTACATAAGGATCGCGAATATGTGCACCATTTTCGAAAGGATAATTATCATTTGCCAGTGCTTTAATTATTATTCGCTGATATTCAGTTCTGTTTTTATAATTAAAAAGTGGCCATCTTAATGCATAATCATACCCATATTGGTCTTTTGTTACAAAATCAATTCCTCTCTGGTTGTATGCCCACGAATCATTCCCATGTTTATTAACTACCCCTGTAGCCTCAACTCTAAATTGATTTGTTTTATCGAAATATTCAATTGCTGCATCTGGCTCTATACTTGTACCACCAAGCAAAGTACCAACATTATCACCATATACTGAAAGAGTGGCAATACTATGGCTAGCATTAATAAAATAAGTATTACTTTGAATAAAACTTGGAGGAACAGAAGGATTTGCACTAAATGCTTTTGCCCTAAGAACAGTGGTAGTAGCAATATTTAATGCACCACTATAAACTGTTGAAGCAGATGTTGGTTCAGTTCCGTCAAGAGAATATCTTATTGTTGCCCCAACAGTGGCACATGAAATCGTTAAAGAAACAGGAGCAGCGCTAAATCCTGCTTGCTGACTATAAACAGGAGTTGCCACATATTCCTGAAAAGCTCCAGAATTAGTTGTTCCAAAAGTTGGAGTTAAAAAAAGCGACCATGTTGCAGAACCATCAGTTTGCCTACCTCTTGAATGATTTTTCTGTGTAGGTAAAAGAACTATATTTTCTAAAATAGTTGCTGTGGGATTTGAAAAAACAATACTTTCTGGTTTAGTCTGTGTTAATTTAAAGTTTGTATGAATATTTGTTCCAACAACGATATCATTTCCAGAACAAAATATTGTTAAACGTCCATTTGCAGCTATTGAAATTCCAGCAGGAAATTGCCATTTAGTTGGATTTGTAGCTTTATCACTTAAATAATATCCAGCAAGATTAACTGCAACACCACTAGTATTATACAATTCAATCCAGTCTTCAAAATTACCATAATTATCTGCAGCAGTAGATATATTAGAACAAGAATATTCGTTTATAACAACTTGCGACTTGCAATGAATTGCTATTACTAGAAATATTAAAAATAATATTTTTTTCTTTTTAATTAACATTTAACATATGATTTACCATCGATTAAAAACTTAAAACTAAATCATCTAACTACATTTATTACACCACTTTTATCATGTTTTATGTTATCATTATCATAAAACTTAACCAACCACGTATAACTTCCTACAGGAACAATAGCTCCATTATGTGCTCTTCCATCCCAACCATATTTAGTAGGTTGTTCTGAAGAGTACTTATCAGTTTCATAAATTATATTACCCCATCTATCATAAATATATAAATGAAAATCTTTTGTACTAATTCCATTTCCAAGCACGTAAAAAACATCATTTATATCATCAAAATCAGGAGATATTGCAGATGGTGCATAAAAAGTATATTCATCACGAATTACAATAACGCTGTTCACTGTATCCTTACATCCTTTATCAGTAATAGCAACTAAAGAAACAACATAACTACCTAATGACGGATACCAATGCATAGGGTTTTTTATACCTGAAGAATCGCCATCACCAAATGACCAGACATAAGTACTTGCATATTCAGATTGATTTGTAAAGAAAACCTGAGGTTTAACGATGCTTGCAATAGTTGGAATTGAAATAAATCTTGCTTCAGGTGCAGGCCAAACATTTATCATTTGCGGATGTAAAAAAGTACTGCTACAACCCTGAGAAGATGTTACTGTTAGCATAACATTAAAAATACCATCCTGAGTAAATTGATGAATGGGATTTGTAGAATAAGAAATTGCATTATAACTAGCATCGCCAAAGTTCCAAAAATAACTATATCCACTTTGAATAGGATTAGGATTAAAGGTAACCAATAAAGGTTCGCATCCCTCTACTTTATCGCTAACAAATGTCACAATAGGGATTGGATTTACTATTATAAATACCGAATCATGCACTAATACATTACAAGCATCTTTTACATAGAGAAAAATATATCCTGAATTCTGAGGGGTTGCATATAATGGCGGCACAAGTACGTTACCTTGTTGATCATAAATCATGTACGGAGGTCCGCCACCATTTTTAAATGTAACATTTAACAGAACGATATCACCTGGGCAAATTGAAGATTGTGACGAAATAACATCAATTTCTAAAGGCTTATAAATATCTACAAAAATAGAAACTAAGTTACTTGTACAACCTTTTGAATCAGTAACAGAAACAGAGTAATCTGATGGTAATACAGGACTCACATCAATAGCAGAACCAGCATTTACAGTGCCATTCCAATACCATGTATATGCGGGAGTGCCACCAATAATTGTTGGATTTAATATAACATGTTCTCCTTTGCAAATAATATAAGAAGTTACAGAAGATAAAACCAAAGGTTGTGGTTGTATAATTGTAAACGCATTTATAGCGGTACAATTATTTGCATCTGTAACAGTTAAAACATAATTTCCAGCACTTAAACCAATAAAAAAACTTTCAGAACTAATTTGTGAACCAATAGAATATGTATATGGAGCTACACCACCAACAATATCAAAATCAACACTTCCATCTTGCTTACCAAAACACGAAACATTTTCTTTAATAATATTTGTTACTGCAAATATACCAGGCTGAGTAATATTAACAGAAGTAACAGAAGTACATTGAGCGGCATCTGAAACAGTTACCAAATAATTCCCTGCACATAATGTATTATTAGTTTGACTTAAAACAGTGCCTGTATTCCAACCATAAGAATATGGCTGAAGACCGCCAATTACATTAAGAGTTGCAGATCCGTTACAACTCCCATAACAATTAACGGGAAATACATTACTAACAGTAACATTTAACACAATTGGATCTATTAACATTACAGAAGGTGACACTGTACAACCATTATTATCGGTAACGGTAACAACAAAATTTCCAGAACATAAACCACTAGCAACATTAGAGATCGAACCAGAGGACCATAAATAAGTATAAGGAGAAGTTCCATTAATTGACGCTACGTTTGCACTACCATTACAAGAACCAAAGCATAATGGATTAACTATATTTGTTATTGTAGCAGATAACTGCAATGGCTGTGTTATTAAAATAGAATGAGTTAATGTACAAGAATTGGCATCAGTTACTGTTACTATATAGGATCCAGCACATAAATTACTTACAAAACTTAATGAAGAAGCGTCTGGCCACAAATAAACATAGCCAGGAGTTCCTCCACTGGCATTAACAGAGTAACTTCCATTACACAGACCAAAACAAGTTACATTGGTTAATGATTGAGTTGTTAAATTAATCTGTGTAGGTTGTGTAATTACAACACTCCCACTTGCCGAACAACCATTAGCATCAGTAATTGTTACATTATAATTTCCAGCAATCAAACTACTCGCAACATTAGTAACACTTACACCTCCACTCCAGCTATATACAAAAGGCATAACACCACTTGTAACTGTAATAGTAGCACTACCAGTATTAGCACCATAACATAAAACATCAACTTTGGAACTAACAAAAGTTAAAGGGCTTGTTGAGCTAATTGTGGTATTTGATACAGAAGAGCATCCATTAGCATCAGTAACAGTAACAGAATAATTACCTGCAGATAACCCATTAACTGTTTGAGTATTTTGTACAGGAGTGGTATTCCATAAATAATTAAATGGTAAAAGACCATCCGAAAAATTTACAGTAGCAGAGCCTACCCCATTTTCACAATAATCAGGTATAATATTTGAAAAACTACCAGCAGAAATACCACCAATATTGTTTATCAAAACAGTATTTACAACATTACAATTTCCAGAAGTAACTGTTACCGAATAAGTGCCAGCAGATAGACCCGTACAAGTAGCGGTTAATTGACTAGGCAGTGTATTCCACACATACGAATATGATCCAGAACCACCACTTGGGATAACAGTTGCAGTTCCATTACTCTGTCCACAATTTGTATTAACAACGGACACAGTTGCACTAACTGCATTAATATTAAAATTCAAACTACCCGCAGGAGCTACATTTCCACACAAATCAGTAACAGAGCCAGATGTTGTTACTAAATTAAGTGAATACGAACCTGATGTTATAATTGCTGGTGACACATTTATTGTAAAAGTATTTTCCTGAATACCACCTACACTACAAGCAGCACCATTTATTGAAGTTATTGAATATGGACCACCTGGCCCAGTTAAAGTAAAATCAGAAATTTGAGCTGTGTTACATAAAATATTTTCAGAAAAATTAAATGTTAAAGATGTAGCTCCGCATGCAATTGGAGTATTCACAGATAAAATATGAGGTGGTATATTATCAAAAATAACTGCAGTGGATCCATTAAAATTAATATTATATCCATTTTGAGAACTTGACCAATTATCAATCATAATTACATAAGTGCCACCGGCAACAACAGGAATACTAGCATTCCAAGGCGGACCATTTAAATCACCAGGACCATTTGAATTTGTAGTTCCACCTTGAGTATTACTAGCACCCGTAGAACCATTATACCCGCCAAAACTTGCACCATAAGAGTTACAACTTATCTCGAGGCTTAAATTATTATAGATATCTGCACAATTTGCAGAAGTTAAATTATAAACTGCCCAATCATAATCATCATAAACATCATTTGGATTAATTTCAAAATTAAAATTTCCAGCTGTTTGAGATGTAAAAGTATACCAAACACTATTATTTTCGCCTCCTCCAGATGATAAGCATGAACTAGAAAAAATATTTATTTCATTAGGATAATTTCCAGGACCAACGTAAGAATTTGATGTGGAATACGAATTTTGACAAATAGGTATTGCACCTAAACAATCTTGCGCAGTGGGTACCTGAGAGTTTACAATTAACGTTTTAAAAAAAAACATTAAAATAATATATATACATATCTTCATGCGAAACATTAAAAATACATTTTATTCTCATTAAAAATAACTAGTTTTTAATGAACCATTTTTTATTTTCTTATTCTATCTTATGACATTTACTACCCCACTTTTATCATGCTCTATGTGATCACCATCATAAAACTTAACTAGCCAGGTATAACTACCAACAGGAACTATAGCTCCACCGTTAGCACTTCCATCCCATCCATATTTTGCAGGTTGCTCAGGATCATATTTGTCAGTTTCATAAATTATAGAACCCCACCTATCAAAAATATATAAATGAAAATCTTTCGAACTAATTCCATTTCCTAAAACATAAAAGACATCATTTAGATCATCAAAGTCAGGAGATATAGCTGATGGTGCATAGAAAGTATATTCATCACGAATTATAATAACACTGTTTACCGTATCACTACAACCTTTATCAGTAATTGCAACTAAATGTACAATATAACTTCCAATAGCAGGATACCAATGCATCGGATTTTTAATACTTGACGAATCACCATCACCAAAAGACCAAATGTATGTACTTGCAAATTCAGATAAGTTTGTAAAGAAAATCTGAGGCTTGATAAAGCTTGCTGATGCCGGATTTGCAACAAATCTTGCATCAGGGGCTGGCCAAACACTAATCATCTGTTGATGTAAAAAAGTACTGCTGCAACCTTGAGAAGTAGTAATAGTTAACGAAACATCAAATATTCCATCTTGAGTAAATTCATGTACAGCATTCATATCATATGAAATTGCATTATAACTTGCATCACCAAAATTCCAATAATAAGTTTGGCCTGCCTGAGCAGATCCTGGAACAAATGAAACAGTTAATGGTTCACAACCTGCTACTGTATCGCTAACAAAACTTACAGGTGGAATTGGATTAACAGTAATATAAACTGAATCGTGAGCAACTGAACCACAACCATCTCTAACATATAAATATTGTAATCCTGAAGTTGCTGGTGAAATATAAACGGGTGGGATTAAAATATCTCCTGCAGTATTATATATTAAATAAGGAGGACCACCACCATTTATTATACTGACACTAAGTTGTGATGTATCACCTGGGCAAATAGAAGTTGGAGAAGCAATAACATCAACAACAAGTGGCAATGAAACAAGTACACTTACAATTACAGAATTACTTGTACAACCTCTCGAATCGGAAACAGAAACGGTATAATTTGTTGTAGTTAAAGGATTAACTCCAATTGAAGGATTTGAAGCAACACCATTCCAATAATAAGTATAGGCAGGCGTTCCACCAGCAGCATTTGCAGATAAATATGCAAATTCACCTGGGCAAATTGAATGTGTTGGAATTGCTGATACAATTAGTTGAGCTGGCTGATAAATTGTTTTTGCACTTGTTGTTGAACAGCCATGTAAATCTGTAACAGTAATAGTATATATTCCTGCCGACAGACTACCAAAATGACCAACTGTATCAGTTTGCGAACCAATAGAGAATGTGTAAAAACCAATTCCACCACCAATTGTTATATCAATTGATCCATCATTAACCCCATAACAAGAAACATCTATTTTTGAAATTCCATTTATTACAAGTTGACTTGGCTGAGAAATAAAAGCTGCTGTTGAAGCAGTACAGAAATTTGCATCTGTAACAGTTACAAAATGAGTTCCAGCACAAAGAGTATTATTCACTTGCGCATTTTGTGTTCCTGAAGCCCAACTGTACATATATGGTGGAGTACCGCCTGAACCAGTGATTGTAGCAGAACCATCACAACTTCCATAACAATTAGCCGCTATAAAATTATTTGCAGTAGCAACTAATATTGCTGGTTGAGTAATTGTTACGCTAGCAGTTGTAGAACAACCATTAGCATCTGATGCAGTTACTATATAATTTCCTGAACAAAGATTATTTGCAATACTTATTCCTGAACCACTCGACCAATTGTAAGCATATGGTCCAGTTCCATTTATTGCAGTTGCAGTTGCACTTCCAGTACAAGAACCAAAACATGACGGATTAATAATTGAAGAAATTGATGCAGAAACTGATAATGGTTGAGTTACTGTAATTGAATTTGTTGCAGTACAAAGATTTGCATCTAAAACAGTAACTATATAGTTACCTGCACACAAACCAGTAACAGATGGAAGAACTGTTGAATTTGGCCATATATAATTATATCCAGGAGTACCTCCATTTGCTGCAACTGTAGCCATTCCATTACAAATTCCAGAGCATGTTGCATTTGTTGTTGAAACAATTGACACATTAACCTGAGTTGGTTGAGTTATTGTTACATTTGAGGTAACAGTACAACCATTATTATCCGAGGTAGTAATTGTATAAATTCCTGCAGCCAAATTTGAAGCTGTCGATATTGTACTAACTCCCCCGGTCCATAAATAAGTATATGGTGCAGTGCCTCCATTTACCGCTACACTTGCAGTACCAGAATTATTGTTATAACAAGTTAAATTTGTTTGATTTGGAACAACGGTAATATTATTTGGTGAAGTAACAGTAAATGGGTAACTTTCTATACACCCTAAATTATCAGTAACTGTACCAATATAATTTCCATTAGTAAAAGGTGGTCCAACAACATTTGACCATGTATAAGAATATGGAGGAGTTCCACCACCAGGCACTGGAGTTGCATTACCTGTTGATCCAGCACAACCAATTGACCCAACATTTACAACATAAGTAAGATCAGGAGGATTATTAACCTGAACTGTTGTAACTGGACTCAGACAGTGATTGTCGCTAACCTGCAAAGTAATTGATTGTAATCCTGATGTACCCCAATTAACAGTATATGGTCCGACTCCTGTTCCAGAGACAATAGTTCCACCTCCAAATGTCCAACCCCAGGTTGAAGTTGCCGATGCTGTTCCTGTATATGTAACAGTTGAATTTTGACCAAAACAATTTACAGGAGTTGCTGTAAATGTTGAAGTAGGATTTGCTGTAAAAGTAATTGCAACAACATCAGAACAGGTTAACCCTGTTGAATTTGTTATTGTCCATGTTAAATTATAAGTACCAGAAGCAGTTGCTGTAACTAATGCGGTAGCAGAGTTTGTTGGTGTAAAAGAAATTCCAGCTGGCCCCGACCATGTTAAATTATAATCACCAGCTGCAGCAACTGCAGCGAGATTTGTACTTAAACCACAAACCGAAGCATCCGGTCCTGCATTTGCAGAACAAGCACTACATGGCCCTGGTGCAGTATACGTTACGCTATATGTACAAAAAGCATTATCAGAAAAGACAAAACTGACTGTATGAGTTGCCGCATCGCTATTTAATCCTGTTAAATTATAAGCAAGCGGACTAACAAAAGGTGCATTAAATGTTTGAGTTGCACCAGCATTATCAGTAATTGTCATTGTGCCTGTTGTTGGAGCATCATGAAAAGTTACAGTACCAGAAACAATATAAGCATTTGTACCTGGAGTACATGCAGATGGAACTGCAGTTGCATTTGTAAAAGCACATGGTGTAACAATTGCACAATTTGTAGATCCCGCTCCCGCTGCACCAACATTTGATTGTGAAAAAGTAATATCACCGGCAGTATTACTATAATTTGTTATACAAAGCATATAATACTGGCCAGTTAAAGCATTTGATAAATGCAAATCTTCTACACTATTAATATCAAAACTGCAATCAATCATATTACCAGCAGGATAAGAGCCAGCTGGTGCAGGGTTTCCAGCAGCAGGACAATCAGTTGGGGTTGCACCAGAAGCCGTAAGTCCTGAAGCGCATGGTCCTGTTGGAGAAGTATAAGGGCCCCAGCAGGCAAAATCAATATCATTTCCTGTAGGAGATGTCATATTGATAGTAAGATTACCTGACTGATCAATAAGCATATAATACCAAACTGGATTTGGTTGAGTAATAAGGCATCCATAATTAGGGCCTGACTCAGCTGAAGTATTTGTATTCATAGGGAAACCATAGGTTACTCCTGTACAAAATGGTTCAGCAATATTACAACTTGTTCCTTGTGCAAATATTTGTCCGCTATATGCAAACAAAAAAAGGAATAATGAATAATATAAAAACTTACTCATAGTATTTATTTTATATTTTTTAAGAAATTATCACGACGTAAAACTGCCTTATCATAATTTTCAGTGTATTTTGTTACATTTCCTTCAAACAAATACTTTGCATAATTATTACTTTGCATAAGTTGAATTTTTGCACCAAGATGGTAAACCTGAAAATTATAATAATCTATAAGAGTACTATCATTACATTCTTTTGTGAAAACAAAATCTTTAAAAACAAACTCCATTGCTTTTTTCTGAGCCTCTTCATTATTAAGAAAAGTTTTGGTAAGAATCCTTACATTTTCAATATAAAATTCAGCTAATCCAAAGCTTTCTAATATATTTCTAATATTACTTAAATTATTGGGAGTTTTTAAAAGCAATTCTCCTCTTTGAATTCCCGAATTATCGAAATCAGTAAAAGTTAATTTTTTAACAAATGCATGTTCTAAAACAGAGTTTTGCCACTGAATTTTTACTTCAGGAGTAAGGTTTTCCACTGTAAAAACTAATTTTTCAATATCGTTAATATCACTTTTGGGTGCTTTTTTATTCTCTAAAATAAATTTCAAAACAGGTGCATTAGTTTTTTGCGATAAACAATTAAAGTTTATAGCGCTAACTAAGAATAACATAACTGAAAATTGAAATATTTTTTTCATAAAACATTTTATTTTAAGACGAATGAAAAAACAAATGGTTGTCTATTTCGATTTAGATTATTGTAAATATAGAAAAAAAAATTATACTTGCATTTAAGTTTTCTTCCATATATGGCAAAAAAAGTAATTATAAAAAAGAGTATTTCATTTTTTGAAAATTTCAAAAAATGGCCACTTTATATTTACCTTTTAGTTTTTGCAGTTTATGGAAATACTGTTTTTAATAATTATGCTCTTGATGATGAATTTGTAGTAAAAAACAATAAACAAGTTTCACTAGGGATTAAAGCAATTCCTGAAATTTTCACAACTCAGTATTTTCAAAACAAAACAACAAGTTTTGGTTATCGTCCGATTACAAAAGCAATTTTCGCAATTGAATATGAATTTTTTGGTGAAAATCCAAGAATAAGCCATTTGATTAATGTGCTATTATTCGCTCTTACCTGTACAATATTGTTAAAGTTATTAATTAGAATAATATTACCCAAAACTGGTCCTATCTTCTTATTTATTACAATGCTTATATGGATTCTACATCCAATTCACACAGAAGCGATTGCGAGCTTAAAAAACAGAGAAGAACTGATTTATTTATTGTTTTGCCTGCTTTCTCTTAAATATTTTATTTATTTTATCGAGAAACAAAAATGGTATTTTTTATTATCTGCAATTAGCCTTTACATTCTCTCTTTCTTAACCAAACAAAGTGCAATTTCATTTACACTTATTATTCCAATGGTACTTTGGTTTTTATTTATTAAAGTTGAACCAATAACTAATATACTTAAAAATAACTCAAGAATAATTTTATCGGTTACTTTATTATTTTTAATTACCTATATTCTATACAAAATACCAAATTGGTTTTTCACATCTGATAAAATCGAGCTTTTATCTTTTGAAAATCCATTAAGGTTAGATCATTCTAAAGCTGCCAGGATTTCTTTATCTGCATATGCAATGCTTATAAACATTAAATTACTTTTTATACCTCATCCTTTAGTCTTTTATTATGGTCAATTTACAATTCCAGAAGTTAAGATAACAGATTTCTGGGTAATTTTCTCTTTAATAATTCATGCAATAATTCTATTTTTTACATTTAAATATTTAAAAAATAAATCAATATTATTATTTGGCACATTGTTTTATTTTCTTGGTATTTTACCATTCTCAAATTATTTTATGGAGATAAATGGTATAATAGCAGAAAGATTTCTATATGCCCCTTCAATTGGCTTTGCAATTGCTTTTACTTTCCTTTTATTTAAATTAACCAAAACAGCAAATGATTCTAAATCATTTAAAACTATAAATAATACATTAAAATATATTGTAATTATAATTGCCATTGTCTTTTCAATAAAAACAATTGCAAGAAACACTTCTTGGAAAGATGGAATGACACTCTACAGAAACGACATACAATATCTGGATAATTCTGTTAAAGCTAATGATATTCTTGCTCAGGAAATGATGGATAAAATATTAAAAGAAATAAATATTAAAAAACCGTTTTCACAATTAAAACCTAGCCTGGACAGCATTATTCTTCTTTACAATCGCTCACTAGCACTTTTTCCAAACAATCCTAAAGCTTTAAATAATGTAGCAAATATTTATTTAAACTTTTTTAATAATCCCAATGTTGCAATAGGCTATATGAAAAAAGCATACTGTTTTAAACAAGACAATTTCGAAATCACATATAACATTGCTCAATGTTATGAAATGTTAAAGGAAGAAAACAATGCTATTATATACTACAACTTAGCAACTAATATTGACCCAAAATATCAAAAAACCTGGCAAAACATTATAAATATATATTACAAACTTGGATTACCTGATAGTGCAAAATATACTTGTGAGAGAATGCTAACCAAAGATACTACATCAGAAATTCCATATGTAGGATTAGGTTATTATTATATAACCAAAAAAGATACAGCTAATGCTATTACCTGTTGGGAAAAAGCCTTTACAAAAAACCCACAGAATTATGAACGAACAATAAGTTTATATAATTATTTTAGCACACATAATGACACTATTAAAGCTAAATATTATTTTCAAAAAGCATCAGAAGCTAAAATGTATAAACAAAAATAATTAAGTAAGGTATTTTATTATTTGTTATAGCAAAAGTCAAAAAACAAGATTCTGCCCGAGAAATTAAAACTATTAATTTTTAACGAGTTAGGATAATTAAACTCCGATATAATATTATTATCAACAATATAAAGAGTTTGTGAAATATTCTCGAATTTCATAAAATCAGCTCTATTTCCTGAAGCATAAATCGAAGTATTACCATAGGTTTTTTCTATGGTCATTAAATTATTTCCAGCTGACAATAAATATTTATTATCCGGTGTTACAACTACATCATTAAAATTTCCTGAAATTATATTGCCAAATGTTTGCAAATTATTTATTTCAGTATAGTAAGTATACATTTGAATATTATTCTGACTATTGCCCCAAACTGTAGTTGAAATAGCTGAATTTGGCAAAATCTTAAAAGGCAAATAATTTATTTGATATTTTGAAAGCAAGCCTCCATTTGGATACAATAACTGAATAGAATAACTATTATAATTATCATATTCAACAAAAGTTAAAAGTTTATTATTACAAAAATTAAAACTTATTGGTACTCCATCTTCAATGGAATTAACATTTCTCACATTACCTAAATAATCATATCCATAAATATACCCATTTGCATCATTCACATAAGTATAATTTTCGTATACTTTTGTTTCACCTTTAAAAATATGACCAGGCGTTGTAAGTCCAGATTTTTGCCAAACAATTTGAAAATCAGGAATCGAATAAGTAATAAAGTTTCCATTATTTGTTAGTACTGACATTTGCTGAGTATAACTATTTACACAAGCACTAATAATAGTTGAAGAAATAATACCAATCTGATTAAAATTCCCTAAAGTATCATTACAAAAAATCTTTACTCCCGAGAAATCCTCAACCCCAACATAAATCGAATTTAAAACTTTAGGAATCTCAATAATATTAACCTTAATAAATTCATTTACTATACTATTACCATCGTCTGCGCGAATCACTATATAATATATTCCGGTTTCAAAATACTTATTGTTGAAAAAATAAAATTCATCGATGTTTATTACACTTCCCGAAAAAGTTTTTACCAACGGTAAAGTAAAAGTTTGCATTTGATCGTTAACTATATAAACGGAAACAGTTAATGGACCATAATCATCTGTAATAGTAGCCTTTACTCTGACACTATCAATTGCATTTAAAGTAATATTTGACAGAGGTAAAAATAAATTTATGGTTGGAGTTTCGTTCTTTTTTTCCTTTTTACACGATAAAATATAGAACAATGAAGTAATTAGCAATATAATATAAAATAATCTTATATTTAGAACATTGTTATTTAATCTAATTATCTTATTTAATTGCATACCACAAAGTTCAGAATTTTTCAACAAAATATCAAACATTCAGTTGTTAAAAAACAAATATTAATTATTGCCCAGCTTCATTAATCAATGATTAAATTTGAATCCGAAATATAGATTATGGAAAAGAAAGATTACAAAAAGAAGCAAGTTGTTCAAAATGAATCAAATTTAGGAAAAATTCCACCTCAGGCTTTAGATCTTGAAGAAGCAGTTTTAGGTGCAATCATGATTGATAAAGAAGCTGCTAACACAGTTCTAGAGATTTTAAAACCTGAAAGTTTTTACAGTGATTTAAATAAAAAAATATTTGAAGCAATTACTGCGTTATCAAAAGAAATGCAGCCGATAGACATATTAACAGTTAAAGATGAACTTGTTAAACGCAAGCAATTAAATGAAATTGGCGGTGCTTTATATTTAACTAAACTTACTGGTAGAGTTGCTTCTTCTGCTCATTGTGAATTTCATGCTCGTATTATTGCTCAAAAATATATTCAAAGAGAACTTATTCGAATAGCTACAGACATTGAAAGAAAAGCTTTTGACGACGAAGAAGACATTGACGATTTACTAGATTATAGTCAGGATCAAATATTCGGACTTTCTGAAGGCACAATAAAAAGAGAAACTCAACCAATTGATGAAGTATTAAAAAAAGCAATAGAACAAATAAGAATCGCCGGTGAGCGTAAAGACGGATTAAGCGGTGTTCCATCTGGCTTTACTGATATCGACAGAGTTACTTCTGGATGGCAAAATTCAGATTTGATTATTGTTGCAGCTCGACCAAGTATGGGTAAAACAGCATTAGTACTTTCAATGGCAAGAAACATTGCAGTTAACCATAAACAAGCTGTTGGCTTTTTCAGCTTAGAAATGTCATCAGTTCAGTTAGTAAATCGCTTAGTTATTGCAGAAACCGAACTAAAAGCGGAAACAATTAGAACAGGAAAACTTAGTCCACAAGAATGGGGCATATTAGAAACAAGAATAAAAACACTTGAAAATTGCAATATTTACATTGACGATACCCCTGCCATTACAATTTTTGAATTACGATCAAAAGCACGAAGATTAGTATCACAAAAAGATGTAAAACTTATAATTATAGATTACCTGCAACTAATGAGTTCACCAAGCGATAACAAAGGAAATCGAGAACAAGAAGTTAGTACAATTTCACGCTCTCTTAAAGCTTTAGCAAAAGATTTAAATGTTCCAATTATTGCGCTTTCACAATTAAATCGTTCGGTTGAAACAAGGTCAGGATCTAAACGTCCACAACTTTCCGACTTACGTGAATCGGGTGCAATTGAACAGGATGCAGATATTGTAATGTTTATTCACCGACCAGAAAAATACGGTCTAGAAAGTGGCGAAGAAGGTGCATCAACAAAAGGATTGGCACAGATAATTATTGCAAAACACAGAAACGGTGCAGTTACTGATGTAGATTTAAAATTCATTGAGAATTTTGCGAAATTTACAGATTGGGATGAATTTGGTATCGGAAACATTCCTGATGCTAATGCACCCGCCGTTGTAATGCCTTCAAGAATGAATACTTCAAATACAGATATTTCAAAACTGGAACTTGGTCGCTCATTTGATGATAATAGTGTAGCACCATATTAAAAATTATTAAAATATTGATTTACCTTATAATATTTTTTCTTTTAGAAGGTTAAATCAATTAATTTTACAAATATTATTTTTTAAAGTAGAATTAAAACAAAAATGTTCAAATTTTCAAACATAATTATTTCATTTGTTATAATATTTTGCTTTGTAATAAAAGCAAATGCTTCATATGTTCTAATTCCAATGGATGAAAGTCAAAAGAACCATCTTAAAGCATACGGAATTACTTATTGGATGCTTCAAAATGGAATGGAAGTTCAATGGTTATTAAATTACAGAGGTGGAAGTTTTTTAGTTGTAAATCATAAAGAAATCCAAGACGAATGTACTATAAGAGGAGTAACAATAGAAGTAATTGCTGACGGACAAGCAGGAAATATTTTGGCAGAAATTTCTACACCAGAAGTAAATATGGATGTTGTAAAACTCGAAAAAGCTCCTAAAATTGCTGTTTATGCTCCTCCTAACAAATTACCCTGGGACGATGCAGTTATGCTGGTATTAACATACGCAGAAATCCCATACGAAATTGTATATGATGAAGAAATTATTCGTGGTGATTTAAGTAAGTATGACTGGCTTCATCTTCATCACGAGGATTTCACTGGACAATATGGCAAATTCTGGGGAGCATATCAAAATACCCAATGGTATAAAGATGACGTTGCACGTAATGAAGAAAACGCAAAGAAATTTGGTTTTACAAAAGTTTCAGAACTTAAACTATTTGTTGGCAAAACAATAAAACAATATGTAAATAATGGCGGCTTTCTTTTTGCGATGTGTTCGGCAACCGACTCCTATGACATAGCATTAGCTGCAGAAGGAACAGATATTTGCGATTCGCCTTTTGATGGTGACCCTATGGATGCAAATGCACAACAAAAACTTGATTACGAAAGAACTTTTGCATTTAAAGATTTTACAATTAGTAAAAACCCTTATGAATATGAATTTTCAAATATTGATGTGTCATCAACCAGAAAAGTAGCAAAAGAAGATGATTATTTTACATTGTTTGATTTTTCAGCAAAGTGGGATCCTGTTCCCTCAATGCTCTGTCAGAATCACGAGAATATGATTAAAGGTTTTATGGGGCAAACAACTGCTTTTAATAAAGATGTTATTAAATCAAGCGTTCTTATAATGGGAGAAAACAAATCAGCTAATGAAGCTAGATATATTCACGGAGAACTTGGTAAAGGCACATGGACATTTTACGGTGGCCATGATCCTGAAGATTTTCAGCACTTTGTTTATGACCCTGCTACAAATCTTGATTTACACCCAAATTCTCCAGGTTATAGGTTAATTCTTAACAATGTGCTATTCCCAGCTGCAAAAAAGAAAAAATTAAAAACTTAACAATGATATTAGTCTTTAACTCACTGACCTATTCTATATTTAAAGTATTTCCAACAACTCTTTTAAATTAGAAATTTCAAAATTTGGTTTGCAATCTGTTTTATTTTTTTGAGGATTAAAATAAACCTGATCTATATTACAATTTTTTGCTCCCTCAATATCTGCTTTTATATCATCACCAATCATTAAGCAATTCTCAGGATTTACATTTAATTGAGAAAGCACATAATTGAAAAATATTTCAGATGGTTTCATCTTTCCAGCTTCTTCGCTGGTAAAAACTCTTTCAAAATATTTTTCTAAACCACATTGTTTTACTTTAATATATTGAACTTCCTTAAAACCGTTAGTTAATACATATTGCTTATAGTTTGAACTTAAGTTAGCCAGAGTTTCAATTGTATCTGGATATAGTTTTGTTTTTAATGGACTTTGTTCTATATAAATATCTCCTAATTTATGAGCTAATTCTTTATCGTCACAATTATACTGAAACAATGTTTTATGAAATCTTGTCCATCTTAATATGTCTTTTGTTATAACTCCTTGCCTATATTTTTCCCACAAATCATTATTAATTTCATGGTATGCTCTTGAAAACGTATAAAAATTGCCAAAATATACTTTCAAGCCAAAATTATCATACATTTCTTTTAATACTTCTGCAGTATTAGCTTCAAAATCCCATAAAGTTCTATCGAGATCAAAAAACAAGTGAGTATATTTTTTCATTTATAAAATTTAGTTTGCAAAAGTAAGAAAAATAAAAAAGCGAGAGTTATCTCTCGCTTTTAATACTATAGTTTATTTAAATTATTTAAAACTAACTAAACTTATTTTTTTGTCCAATTTTTTAATTCTCCATTAATAAAATCCAGATTATAATCACTATATATCCATTGATCTTTTACTCCATCAGATGAATTAACTGAACTTTTGCTATTAGGTTTTCCAATACTTTCTAATACCATTCCATAGCTCATACCTTGCCATAATTCTCCATTCATTATTTTAAGAGCTTTTTCTTTACCATATAGCTTTATAAGTTTCTGATAACGAGGATCACTTTCATTAACTGTCCTAATAATAGTTTTCGTTGAAAAATCCTGTTTTACTTGTTCTTTACCTATAAGAAAATCATCTATCTGCTGATTTTGTTCAATTGTTGAATAACTAACAAAACCAATCTGTCCCTTATAAGAAACCTTGAAATATAAATTTTGTTGATATTTAAAAACATTTATAGTTTCATTTCCTGGAATTGTAGCAATAGTTTTTCCAGTAGATGAAGGCACATCTCTCAATATAGCACCACCTGACATTATTTTAGCAACAATAAATTCTTCCTGATATGAATTATTTATTTTAAAGGAATATTCTATTATAGATTTTGATTCTTTATTTGCGTTAATACGATCGACAATAATTTTTACTTGTATATTTTCTCTTAAATAAAAAAAGCTAATTAATTGCTTATTATTGGTTATTGCCTCAACATTAGAAAAAATAAAAATATTCAATAATTGAATAATTAAGAAAAGCCGTGTCATTTTTATAAATTTTTATTCAAAGTTAAGAAATTGTTCCGAATTTATTAAAAAGTAAAATTAGAAAACAATAAACAAATAACAAAACGATATTTTGTCAGGTGTTATACCTACAAAACAAGAAGAATACATACGTAGATATAATAGATCCCTCCTTTTTAAAATCATAAATTTTTACCTACACTTATAATCAAAAATATATTTATAAAGAAATCAACCATTACATATAAAAAAATGAAGAAATAGTTAGAATTATGGAAAAGAATATTCAAAGCAGTTAAAGATTCATTTATTTATAATTAAAATTTTATAAAGAATTTCAAACCTAAAACATATAAATAGACGTATAATGTAAGATAAAATCAATATTTACCTACTTTTGTTCCCTTATTTAATTTGTTGATGTTAAAAGGAAAAGTCAATTTTTACTTGATACTAGGTATATATGTAACTTTAACAAGTATTACTATTTCTGCATATTCACAAATTCCTTTAAAATATATAAAAGAACACGACAAAGCTATTATTCATACGATTTTCTCTCCTGACAATAAGAGCATTGCATGTTTAACTGCAGATAAAACTATTAAAATTTACAATTCCGAGACTGGAGAATTAACAAAAATTCTTGATGACAAAGGCGAAGGAGATGTTACTATAGCATTTAGTCCAGATTCAAAATACTTAGTTAGCGGAAGTTGGGATAAGTCTGTGAAAATATGGGATTTAGAAAAAGGAAAACTTTTGCGAAAGTTAATTGGCCATACAGAAGCAACCAGAAGTGTATGTTTTAATAATGACGGTAAGTTTATTGCAAGTGCAGGTTGGGGCGATATTATTAAAATATGGTATGCACCAACAGGAGTAAATCTCAAAAATCTTAAAGGACACAATCAATGTGTTAGATCCATTTCATTTAGCCCTAATGGCTTATTTATTGCAAGTTGCGGTTATGATTTACAATTAAAAGTGTGGAATTTAGCTATTGGTAACGAAGTGTTTTCGATAAAAGCTGCTGACTTTCCAATTGAGTGTTTGAAATATAGCCCTGATGGTAAATATATTGCAACTGCCGGTTTAGAAAATTCTATAAAAATTTGGGACGCAACAAACGGTTCTCTTATTAAAATTTTAAAAGGTCATACCGATGCTGTGTATTCAATAGCTTTTAGCCCTGATGGAAAATATTTGGTAAGTGGTGGAGGCGATAATATTGTAAAAGTATGGCAAATTGATAAAGGGATAGCCATTTTTGATTTAAAAGGCCACAGTTTAGGAATTAGATCTGTTGATTTCTCAGCAAACGGAAAATTAATTGTTAGCGGTGCTATAGATAAAACAATGAGAGTTTGGGATGCCTCATTTTTTGGTATTATTCCATTACAAAACTCACAAAATTTGACTTCAAATTTAAAAAACGAAAGTATTATTTCATGGAATGAACCAAATGATAATCCTGCATTATCATTCAAAAGACGTATTGCTGTTGTTGCTCAAATTAATGATATGTCATTTAAAAATATTCAATTCTTTTTAAATAAGACAGAATATACCAAATATTCAAATAATAATTCAGAAGTAGTTAAGCCAACCTCAGTTAAAATAACTCAGGATAAAAAAACTGAAGTAAGTTATGACGTATATCTTGACTATATTGATAATGAAATTCAGCTTTTTGCAGAAAGTTATGACCATACCAGCTATGTTTTTTCAAAACCATTGGCTATAAAATTTTTTGATTTAAATGAACAATTAAAAACCACAAACTTTAAATCATTAATAATTAGTCCCGAAAAATATAACGATAAAAAATTCAACACAGATTTTGAAAGAGATAATCCTGAAAAATTTAAAGGAATAATTAAAACACAAGAAAATAAATTATATAATACTGTTTCTAATATTTATCCAAAAAGTAATTTAGAATTATCAAAAAAAGGAATTTTAAAAACTATAGACTCTTTAGCATTAGCAAGTAAAAAGCAAGACGTTTTTTCAATTTCAATTTCTGGAATATTTATTAAAAATTCAGAAAATAAAATATTTTTTGTTTCACCTGATGCAGATTTCAAAGATTGTGATTCCAGCCTTTTAGATATAGAAACATTTAGTAATTATTTGAATAAAACTGCGGCTTTTTGTATTCTTTTTATTAATGCTTCCCCATCTTTAATTCAATACCCAGACGGCTACACAGCTGCAAGCGATAATGAAATTTACAATTCCGTTTTGAAAAAAATTAGCAGTAAAAAAGACTATGCTGTTTACGTTATTTCTGCTACTGAACACTTACAATTATTTGACATATTAGCAAATAGTCTTCACCCTTTAAACGATTTAGACAATAATAACATTATTGATTTTAAAGAAATAATTACCTTTTTAAAAAAAATATATAAAGTTCAATATAAATATAATGGAAGATATTTTCCTTTCTTTATGAATAGTCCTTCTAATTAATTTTTATAATTTTTAATAACTATTTTAAACCTTTTAACGTAATAAGAACAGAATTAATATAATAAATTAAAACTCAGTTTCCGTTTAATAATATTATGCAGAATAAAAAAACCACTGAAGAACTCGAGTCTGAAAATCAGAAACTAAAATCCGAGATTGAAAGATTAAGGAAATACGTTTCGCTACCCAGTTATGAAAGGAAAGCTATTTTAGAAGTTTATAAAAAATTTGCTAGCCATAGTTTAAGTCCTATAACTCTTACAGATGAGAATGAAAATATCTTATTTGCAAATCCGGCATTTTGCAAGCTACTAGATTATCAAATTGAAGAAATGATTTCTAAAAACTTAAGACAATTTACCAATCGGGTTGAATTCTCAACTTATCAGGTAAATACTTATTTAAGAAAAAAAGGTATCGCCGGGCTTTATGAAAGTGTTTTAATTAAGAAAAATGAAAGCGAAGTAAATGTACAATTATCCGCTTCACCTGTATTTAACGATGAAAATACTTTGATTTGTATAATGACAATTTTCACAGATTTAACTCAATTCTGCAATAAAGTCATCTCCACTCCAAAATCAGAAAATTTTTAACAATATGTTATCTAAGGTTACACCTCAAAAAGGTAAACCATTTAATTTATTAAAAACTAAAAAAAAACCACAAATAACTTTGTGGCATAAATTGATTTTTTTAAGTCCCATTTTTGCAATAATCTTAATAATTAAGGGCAATGAATGGTATAGCGAATATCAACTCTCAAATAATGGAATTGAGACAATTGCTACAATAACAATAGTAAGTAATATTGGAGTTCGTGATCCTGTTGAAATAAATAATGTAGAATTTGAATTTAAATATAATGATTCTATAGTAAAGGGATATTCGTTAGCTCAAATAAATAATAATTTTGCTATTTCAAAGAATGGAATGCCTTTGTTTATAGGCGATGAATTTACAGTACTATATGTAAAAGATAATCCCGATATTTATGAATTAAAGTATGAAGAACCTTCTATTAACACAATAAAAAAATACATTTTAATTACTTCGGCAACACTTGCATCAATTGGCATATACCATAATAACCAGAACCAAGTAAAACAATGCGATTGCTTATCGCAGAATATTTATAAAAAATTTAATTTAGATGGTTTAGCTACAATAATTTTCCACAACGAATTATTTGCAGAAAACATTATACACAACTCGATTACATTTAAAAAATTTATTATTAATAAAGAGGTGAAAGAATTAATTAAAATGTGCGAAAATTAATACATTATTTTCTTGCATCCTGAACCGGAATCTGCTGATTACCTTGATAAGCGACTACAAAAGCATCAGGAAATTGAGAAGTAATCTCTGATTGATTTTTCCAAGCTTCTTCAAGATTTGTATATCTTCCTAATGTATATTTATACCTGCCATTAATAAAATTCTCTTCAACATTTTCGACACCTTTAAATTCTTTTGATTTAGGTGCAATTTGTTTATTTGCCGAACGAATTTGAATTTTATAGATTAAAGAATTATCTGAAGTTGGACCGTTTTTATCAGTATTATTTTTACGGTCTTTCTTTTTTATTTTATTCCCATTTTCGTCAACAATAGTTGTTTTACCAAAATCAAAAAGGCTAAAATGCACATATCGTTTAGGGTTTTCTTTTAAATCTTGCATTAATTTATCAAGATTTCTTGATGCATTCTCGAGATTCCTATAAAGCGTATCATTATTAATTAACATACCAAATGAACCTTCACCTCTATTAATTTTGCCTAATATACTATTTGCCTGCCCAAGCGCACTATTAGCATTTAGTATAGTTTCTTTAATATTTGCTTTTTGAAGAGAATCACTTATAGCAGAGAAATTATTAATAATCAAAGCGATTTTTTCATTATTGTTCTTAAGATTAGACGTTATAGATTCAATATTTGCAAAAATTCTAGCAAGTACATATTTTTCATTTTGCATTAAAGTATCTAATGAAATTGATGTTCTTTCAAGATTTTTAATTGTTTCTTTAATACTTGAAAAAGTTTTAGAAAGATTATCTCGAGTATTTTCATTAAAAATATTTTGAATAACAGACATTACAGAATCAATAGAAAGCATTAACTCTTCTGCTTTTGTTTTTAACGGTAACATCTGTGCACTAACCTGTGCTTTTAAATCCTGCTCAATTTTAGAAAATAGTGTATCGCCTGACTTATAGTAATTATTTTTTATTTTGGAGAAATTTAATCTTATAGCCTTAGATCCCATTAAATCTGCGCCATATATTTCAGCAATACTTGAATCAGGAATCTTAAATTCATTATCTATAAGCATTTTAACAATAATACGGTTTAATGAATCATGAAGAAAACTTATATCTGTTACCAATCCAACTTTTAAACCATTTACTAAAACCGGACTTGATTCATCCATCCCATCTACTCTATCATAAATAACATAATATGTATTTCGACTTTCAAATAGATTTTTACCTTTTAAAAACTGAAATCCCCAAATAGCCATTCCAATGGTAAGTATTACCAAAAAACCTACTTTTACCTCATTTGAAATTTTAAATGCCATTTAGTTTTTTAAAAGTCTAAAATTAATTCTTTGTTTGCTTTATTGCTTCATTTACTGGAATTTTTTTTCCACCCTTTATTGCAATAACAAAAGCATCTGGAAATTGAGTTTTTATATCTTTCTGAACCTTTGTTATTTCTTCAAAAACAGTTGATTTTCCATAAGTATATTTAAAACAACCATCAATATTTAACTCTTCAACTCCATTTAATCCTTTAAATGATTCTGGTTTATTATCCATCCTTTTTACTGATGAGATAATTTGCACTTTAAAGAATAAAGTATCACTATTTACCTGACTAACAAAATTTTCAGCAGAATGTTGAAAATCATTTTCAACTTTAACATTTTCAATAACAGTTTTATTAGTATCTATATTTTCTTTAATAGGCAAATCTTCATTATTTGTCTTTAAATTTCCTTCCATCTCATTTTTATATGACTTAAAAGCTCTGTAAATTGCTGAAGCCATTAAATTCTGATTAGTATCATTTAATAAATATTTTGCTTCATCAGCATTACTTAAAAAGCCTACTTCAGTTAAAATACTTGGCATTGATGTTTTCCATAAGACTAAAAACCCAGCTTGTTTAACACCACGATCAAATCTACTTACCCTTTTTGTAAATTGTTCCTGAATTTTTGATGCTAAATTTAAGCTTTGATCTAAATGTGCATTTTGGTATAATGAAAATATAATAAATGCTTCAGGGCTATTTGGATCAAATCCTTCGTATTGATTCTGATAATTATCTTCTTTAGTAATAACCGCATTTTCAGTTCTAGCAACTTCTAAATTACCTTGAGTTTTATGCAATCCCATTACATAAGTTTCAGTTCCAAAAGGTTCTGTTTTTTTACTACTATTTACATGAATACAAATAAAAATATCCGCTTTATTATTATTTGCTATTTGAGCTCTTTTAAAAAGTTCAACAAACACATCAGTTTTTCTTGTATAAACAACTTTAACATCTTTAAAGTTTGTTTCAATAAAGTTTCCTAATTTTAATGAAATGGCAAGAGTAATATCTTTTTCTTTTCCATTATTACTAACTGCTCCGGGATCTTTTCCTCCATGTCCAGCATCGATAACTACAGTCTTAATTCTAAATTTATTCTCATCGTTTTGTGCAAACGATTGAAAATTAATGAAAATTAACAAACCAAGCAAACCCGCACATGATGCGGTGGTTCTATAAATCAAGTTTAAATGGCCTAAAGCCTGCATCAAATTTTTTGATTAGTTTTGAAGTTTAATAGAAAACGACATTTTGCACAAAAATAATACATTCATACGAAAATCAACGCATATTATTTTTGCTACAATATTGCTAATCTTCTTGGCGAATATTGCATATTGTCAGGTAATTGTACAAAAAGACACAATAATAAATAAAGTTGACACGTTAAATTTAACCGACGGAACTAAAATTGCAATCGATTCTTTAGGCAAAGACACCACAAAAGTTACCATAGTAAAAAAAGCAAGCAGGGTTGACGCTCCCGTTCAATATACAGCTAGCGATTCGATGATATTTAACATTAAAGAACAAAAAGTATATTTATACAATGCTGCACAAATAAATTATAAAGAAATTGAATTAAAGGCTGATTACATTGAAATAAATTTTGGAAAAGATGAGGCATATGCTGCTGGCGTAAAAGACAGCTCTGGAAAAGAAGTTGGTAAGCCTCATTTCAAAGATGGTGGCGATGAATTTACTGCTCAAACATTAAGATATAATTTCAAAACAAAAAAAGGAATTATTAAAGGTGTAATAACCGAACAATCCGGAGGCTTTTTACATAGCGAACGAACAAAAAGATTAGGTGATGGTAACGTTTGTTTAAAAAACGGATTATACACAACCTGTAATTTAGAGCATCCACATTTTTATGTAAATCTTACTAAAGCTAAAGTAATTCCAAAAGATAAAATTATTTCAGGTCCAGCATACCTTGTTATAGAAGACGTTCCCATCCCATTAGGTATTCCATTTGGGTTTTTTCCAAATAAAAAAGGAAACAAATCAGGTATATTACTTCCAGAATATGGCGAAGAACAATTAAGAGGATTCTTTCTTAAAAACGGAGGATATTATTTTGCAATTAGCGATTATCTTGAATTAACTTTAAGAGGCGATATTTATTCAAGAGGATCTTGGGGCAGCAGTTTATTATCTAACTATAAAAAGAGATATAAATATCAGGGTAACATCAGCTTAAGCTACTCTAAAATGGTAACTGGCGAAAAAGAATTACCAAACTATAGCAGTACAAACACATATTGGTTTAGATGGAGCCATAATCAGGATCAGAAAGCGCATCCTAATCATTCTTTTTCAGCAAATGTTAATCTTGGCTCAAGTTCATACAACAGATACAATACTTATAATGCAAATAATCGCCTACAAAGTTCTGTTCAGTCAAGTGTTTCATATAGTCAAAGATGGCCAAATTCACCATTCAACCTTTCGGCTAACCTAAGACATAGTCAAAACTTATTGGATAGTACAGTAGATCTAAGTATTCCTGAACTATATTTTTCAATGTCAAGGCAGACTTTTTTTAAATCGAAAAAGAAAACAAAAAAATCAACCTGGTATACTAATTTATATGAGAATATTGGGATATCATATTCTGCAAACTTTTCTAACTCAATTCAAACAAAAGAAGATAAATTATTTACCGACCAAACTCTTCATAATTTTCGTAATGGATTAAAGCACACTATACCAGTAAGCACTTCTTTAAAGATAATGAAATATTTCATGCTTAATCCATCACTTTCATATTCCGAAAGATGGTATCTTCAATCAACAGAAAAAACATGGATTCCTACTCAATACTCACCAACTGATACTATAAATGGGTATTTAAAAGCTGATACAATTAATGGATTTGCAAGATCAGGAGATTATATTGTTTCTATTCCATTAACAACAAAACTTTATGGCTTTTTCCAAAGCCGAAACCCAAATGCAAAAATAATTGCATTAAGACATATGGTTACACCATCTGTTAGCTATAGCTATAGGCCTGATTATTCAAAATCTCAATACGGATATTATAAAACAATTCAAAAAGATGAGCTTGGCGGAAATGAAACTTATTCAAAATTCAATAATGGTATATTTGGTAGCCCACCTTCTGGAAAATATGGTGCAATAAATCTTAATATTGGGAACAATCTGGAGATGAAAGTAAAATCAGCAAAAGACACAATTACAGGAACAAAAAAAATATCAATACTTGAAAGTTTAAACTTTGGAAGCTCATATAACATGGCTTTAGATTCAATGAAATGGTCGTCAATAAATATTCAAGGAAGAACTACGCTTTTTAAAATATTAAGTATAAATTTTAGTGGAGTAGTAGACCCATATGCATACGATTCTATTGGAAGAAAATTAAAAGTATCACAATGGAAACAAAATAAAAAAATTGGAAGATTAGTTTCAGGAAATCTTTCAACTGGTTTTAGTCTTACCTCAGATGGTTTAAAGCAAAAACCAAGAGAAAATCAAAGTGATGCTGCAAAACAAGCAGCCTTAGTTGCTGGCTTACCCGATAATTATTTAGATTACTATGTTGACTTTAAAGTGCCTTGGACATTTAGAGCAGACCTTAACCTATATTATAACAGTATTTATAGTATCGAAACATACTCTTTTAAAAACACACTTACAAAAGCATTAACTTTTTCTGGTGATATAAACATTACAGAAAAATGGAAATTTTCATACTCAACTGGTTATGATATAAAAACCAGGAAGTTTACATATACAAGTTTTAATATTTACAGAGATTTACATTGTTGGGAAATGCGTTTATCGTGGATTCCTTTTGGAACATATAGAAGTTATAGTTTTCAGATTAACGTAAAATCAAGTGTTTTGCAAGATTTAAAACTTCTACGAAGAAGTCCACCAGATTATTCGCAGTTTAATTAGGTCTATAATCCCTCTACCCAATTTTTTAATATCTGCTTACCTGCTGGTGTTAATATAGATTCTGGATGAAACTGAATTCCTTTAATATTAAATTTTTTATGTGCCAAAGCCATTATAGTTTCATTTTCATCTCTGGCTGTAACAGATAAACAATCCGGGAAATTTTCGTCAGAAACAGCCCAGGAATGATATCGACCAGATTTAAAAATCTTAGGAATATCTTTAAAAATATAATCGTCTGAAACTATTCTTGTCTCGCGCTCAACTCCATGCCAAACTTCTGGCATATTAAAAAGCTTAGCACCAAAAACTTCCGCAATCGCTTGATGTCCTAAACAGATGCCTAAAATCGGTTTATGTGCTCCAAAATTTAGAATTAATTCTTTTAAAATCGGAATATCTTTAGGCAAACCAGGTCCAGGCGAAATTATAACAGCATCATTTTTTTTTAAAGAATTTAAAGAAACTTTATTATTTCTAATAACCTCTATTTTCTTTGCTAGTGGCTGTATATAGTGATATAAATTAAACGTAAACGAATCAAAATTATCAACAATAACTATGGAAATATTTTTTATCAAACTACAAATAATTTTGAATTACTACTTTTGAGCAAAATTTAAAATTACAAACTTATAATTTATATAATGAAAAAAGTAATTTCAACAGACAAAGCACCAAAAGCTATTGGTCCTTATAGTCAAGCTATTGAAGCCAATAATACTGTTTACATTTCTGGTCAATTAGGAATTAACCCAGAAACAGGAACTTTAGTAGAAGGAATTGAAAAACAAACCGAACAGGTTTTAATAAACATGGGAGCTATTTTAGAAGCTGCTGGATTATCATATAAAAATGTAGTAAAGTGCACAGTTTTACTAGAAAACATGGATAATTTTAAAGCAATGAACGAAGTTTACGGTAAATTTTTTACCAACGAAGCTCCAGCACGCGCTGCTTACGGAGTTGTAAAATTACCTTTAGGAGGTTTAGTAGAAATTGAAGCGATTGCAACAAAATAATAAAATGTCTGGCTCAAATAATTTCGAACTTCCGGTTTATTCGCGCAATGTTGTTGAATTTGTAACAGTTGCAGTAGAATTTTGTAATTTCATTGAAAAAAGTCAGGAAATATCTGCCTTAGATTTCTCATTGGCAATAAATAAAATATTACCCCTCACCTATTTAAAAGCATCAATGTTGCCAAAAATTGATTCTGAAGAAGAAAGTAGTCCTGAGGAATTTGTAACCGAAGAAATTTACAATTATGTTCAGGAAAGTATTTCTTCGAAATTAGGTGAAAATGATTTAGATTGCGAGGTTCCAGAAACAGCATCACAAAATGGCGAAAACACCACTGCAACAATTTCGGAAATAATTGCCGACATTTACCAGGATTTAAAAAACTTCTCGATGAGTTATCGCACAGGTGAAGAATATATTATGACCGAATCACTTTGGATTTGCAAACAAAATTTCGAACAATTCTGGGGATTTAGATTATTAGCTGCTCAAACTCCATTTCATAAATTAATTTACGGAAATACTGATTGGGAAGCCACAAAATCAGCCAAGGAAGAAACAAATACAAGTAACTGGTTAATTTCACAACGTCAACAAGAGTGGGGTAATGATTTCTGATTTTCTGCAAAATATCACAAAAGAGGAAATTGAAAAACTTCCATTAGGTCATTTCGATGGTGAAATGATACTTGTTGATACCCTACCTAAACTAAAAAAAGCAGTTTTATATTTAAAAAAACAAAAAGAAATAGGTTTTGATACAGAAACAAAACCTGCTTTTGTAAAGGGACAAAAAAATCATGTAGCGTTGTTACAACTCTCTACAAATAAAAAAGCATTTCTATTTCGCATTCACCATTTAAAATCTTTAAATATCCTTTTTGAACTTTTTGCAAACCCCAATATTATTAAGATAGGCGCAGATATTGGGCAAGATTTATCAGCATTACAAAAAGTCTCACCTTTTAAAGTAAATGGATTTATTGATATCCAAAAATATTCATGCGAATTTGGAATTATCGATAACGGACTTAAAAAATTAGCCGCAATTGTACTTGGCATTAAAATTTCAAAATCTCAACGATTAACAAACTGGGAAGCACCTGAATTAACACAGAGTCAAATGCTTTATGCAGCAACTGATGCATGGGTTTGTTTAAAAATTTATCAGAAATTAGTAAAGAATAAAATTCTAAATAATTCTGAAGAAACAAAATAATTAATAACAATTTATAAAACTTTATATTAAATCTAAAATGTCATTCTGAACGCAGATAAGAATCTAGATACGAATAATAGATGTTTCGCTTCACTCAACATGACAAAACAAAAAAGAATGACCACTCCAAAACTTTTTTTAAAATCAGGAAAAGATAAATCTGTAAAAAGATTACATCCATGGATTTTTTCAGGCGCCATTGGCAAAACAGAAGGTAATCCTGCTGAGGGCGATGTAGTAGATTTATACGATCATGAAAAAAATTATATTGCAAAAGGACATTATCAACCAGATTCTATCACAATAAGAATATTAACTTTTGAAAATGAAGAAATAGATTCTACTTTCTGGGAAAAAAGAATTCAGATTGCAGTTAACCATAGAATTTCCTGTGGACTTTATAATTCAGAAACAACCAACGTATTCAGATTAATTCATGGTGAAGGTGATTTTTTACCCGGATTAATTGTTGATTTTTATAATGGCATTGCTGTAATTCAGTGTCACAGTGCAGGAATGTACCGCTCACGAATTGAAATTGCAAATGCATTAAAAACAATAATGGGCAATAAACTTATTGCAGTATATGATAAAAGTGCAGGAACACTTCCATTTAAATTTACCGAAATACCTGAAAATGGTTTTCTTATTGGCCAAGCAAACAGCGAAATTGAAGTTCTAGAAAATGGTTTTAAATTTCTAATAAATTTTGTTGAAGGTCAGAAAACCGGATTTTTTATTGACCAGCGCGAGAACCGACAACTTCTTTCTCAATATTCAAAAAATCGTGATGTAGCAAATATGTTTGCATATACAGGTGGATTTTCTGTTTATGCACTTGGTGCCGGAGCAAATTCTGTTCATAGTATTGATTCGTCAGCGAAAGCAACTGAATTAGCTTCACGTAACGTTGTTGCTAACAATTTTACTGAGAAACACGAAATAATTACTGAAGATGTTTTGAAATACATTGATAACATCGATCAGAAATATGATTTGATAATACTAGACCCACCAGCATTTGCAAAACATACCCGAAATTTAAACAATGCTTTACAAGCTTATAAAAGATTAAATGCAAGAGCAATAAAAGCAATAAGAGCTGGAGGAATTATTTTTACTTTTAGTTGCTCTCAAGTTGTTAGTCGCGATGATTTTCGCCGTTCTGTTTTTGCAGCTGCTGCTTCAACGGGCAGGCAAGTAAAAATTCTACATCAGTTAACTCAACCGAATGATCACCCAATAAGTATTTACCATCCTGAAGGTGAATATTTAAAAGGAATAGTTATTAAAGTAGAATAAAAACAATGTTGGAGATAACTCCAACATTTGCTACAGACCGTCATGCTGTTCGCCACGGCGAATTGTTTCAGCATCTCCTTTCTCTCATATTTTACACAGCCACCCTTCGACTACGCTCAGGGCGACTTTGTATAATGTGTTATGATTTTACTCCTATTCTGTAACTAATGTTTTCACATTATCATCAGGTATTCTATCTATAATATAATTATAAGGATCGATTCCTGCATTGTAAGGTAATTCTTTCACTTTAAAAGTAAAAACATTTTCTTTTTCAGTAATGTTTAGGCGTTGCAAAATCAAAGGTTTTCCTAAATTATTTTCGTTATTTGATTTTGCAAAAACTCCAATATCAATGTAATCTGCAATAGGCATATTTGTTTCTTTTCCTAATGAGTCTGCTCTGAATTTTTCGGAACTTGTTTTTAATGTTATTTCATATTCATTACCAATTTTCTTATATTTTGCTTCAACAACTCTGTTAGAGAAAAGAGTAATATTTTCGAACAAATCGCTTATTAGATATTGTAAACTATCAGGTGTTACATTTCTAAAAGCATTAACTGCTGAAATTGATGTAGGATATGGTGGCGCTTTATATGCAAAAGAATCAATTAAACACCGTAAAGCTTCATTCACTTTATTTTCACCAATCATTTCTTTAAAATAATACATTACAACACTTCCTTTTTGATAATGAATATATCCTTGTTGTTCGGTTTTCATTAATGGTCTTTCGGCTTCAAATTCGGTACTTCTACCACTTAAATATCCATCCATTTCATATTTCAAAAACTTTTTCATTTTGTCTTTACCATATTCTTTTTCCATAACCATTAATGCTGAGTATTGCGAAAAACTTTCACTCATCATCTCGCTACCTTGCATATTGCCACCACAAACTTGATGAGCCCAATATTGATGTCCCATTTCATGAGCAACAACATAAAACACCTGATCAATATCTTCTTTGGTAACATTTCTCAAATCAGTAATAAAACCAATACTTTCGCTATAAGGGATTGTTCCAGGAAAGGCTTGAGCAAAACCTGCATAACGAGGAAACTCAATTATTCTGCATTGTTTATGATAATATTTTCCATAATTTTTAGTGTAATAGTCTAAAGATTTTTCAAGACTTTTCAGCATGTTAGGAACATTATATGCATGTTCTTTTATATAATAAACTTCCAAATCAATATCATTCCATTTTTTACGCGCTACTTCATATTTTGCAGAAATGAATGAATAAAAATCTAAAGATTTCTTATCAAGTTTATAATTAAAATATTTTCGGCCATTTGCTTCCCATGATTTAATCAAGCTACCAGGAGCAACTGCTATTTGGTCTGAAGATGTGCTAATAACAGTATTAACATCCACCCAATCGGCACTATTGCTCACATAATTATTTGACCTGGCAACCAAATCATTCTCATTTAATTTTGCCATTCGTAAGCGTTTAGGTAATTTTAATTTTACTCTGTCATTTTTATCAGAAATTTCATAACTACTGTTATAACCAAATGTAGGAGTAATATCTATATTATTAAAAAATGTACCATTTTGAGTTAATTGAGTAAAACTTACCTGGTTTTCAAAACCTTTTGTAATTCTAGATACATCAAATCTTATAAATATAGTATCGTTAGGTTGCATAGGTTTATCCAAAGTATAAATTCTATAATTCAATCTCTTGTCATTTAATTTAAGTTTACTTCCTTTAATAATAATGTTCACACTATCAGGAATACTAGGCATAGTAAAGTGTAATTCACTAATTGATTTATTTGAAATATTTCTTGCCCATACTTCAATTTTAGCTTTCATACTGCGTTCGTAAGGCATTATATCTATAGAGTAATTATAATTATAAAAACGTGGCTGTGCTAATAACTCATACTTTTTATATGTCTTTTCATAATCGACTTGTTTACTTTCCTGTTCTTTTTCTGAGTCATAAGTATTTAAAACTTTAGTATTGTAATAAACAAAGCTCATACATAATAGAAAAACTATTGTAGTTCCAGTAATTACAAGTTTATTTTTAAGTAAAAGAAATTTTGCATTTCTTAAACGTTTACCAAAAGCTGTTTCTTTGCCTCTGATATAAAAAGAAAATATAACAATACATACAAGTGTTGAGAAAATAATCCAATAAATATTAAACCATATGGTAGAAGGAACAAATGGACCAAAACCATTCATATCAGAATATGTAACAGAGGGTGTTGAACCAAACATCACCATGTTTGTACTAATTTTAAAAACACGCCATATAAACTGATTAAGAATAACAAAAACAATAAAAGCAAAATAAGCGATATAACGATTATTAATTATATAGTGAAAGAATAAAGCTATAACTACTAAAAAAGAGAATGATAACAAATCCATTATCAACAAAGATTCGAAATAAACATCTAACTGAAAGCGATAATAGCCCATAAATGTTTGTGCAAAAATTCCTATAATAATTGTTGACAAAAGAACTAATGCAATTGACACTACCATAGCAAATAATTTTGAAACAAATAACATAGAGGTACACGTAGGAGTAGTATCCTGAATTTCATTTATTTTGTTATCACGTTCTTTCCATACAAGAACCCCTGAATAGAAAGTAATAATTGCAATAAGAAATAAATAAAACGAACCTTTAATAGCATCAATTACATCATATGTTACAGGATATTGATCGGTACCATATCTTCCGGTAAAACTAGTTAATGAGGCAATTAAATTTATTAATCCTATTATTATTATTATAATAAATGTAGGGTTCTTAATAATTGCCTTAGTTTCGAATCTAATTAAATACCATAAAGTAGAAAAAGTGAATTTATTTGCATTAATTGCAGAAAAATCTTTATTAACGATATTTGATATTGTTGATTGCTCTAATTCTTTTTTCTCCTTTTTTGCTTTTTTATTTTTAACAGAAAAAGAAAATTTGAAATATGCACCAACTAAAACTATTGCACTTATACTCAACCATATTATTCTGTTAGTTAACAAAGCACCTATTAATGGTACTGCATGAAAGTTTTTTTCATCAACTGTCATGTATTTTGACAGTATACTTTCCGGACGAAAACCAAATGGATCTAGTAAATTTGCTAACCATTCTTTTTCAATATCACGTGTAAAACCAGCTGCAACACCGTACAAAACTAAAATTAAAATAGCACCTACAAATGAAACTAAATTACTTCGAAAAATAACAGCCAAAGAATACAATATAACTGCAGCAATAATTGTATTTGGAATACCAAAAGTTAATAATCCTTGTAAATGCCCACTCCATATTATTTCACCATATCTTTCGGGTTGTGCCCATGGCATTAATGGTCCTATTAACGCACCCAACGAAACACCTAACAATGGAATAATTGCAATTGAAACTGCACCGATAAATTTTCCAAAATAATAATCACGTTTTTTAATTGGTGAAGAAAAAATAAATTGATACATGTCATGAGCAAAATCTCTATTTGCAGTTGCATTCATAAATGCAGTAGTCATTAGCAAACAAATTAACGACATTACACCATAATAAGTTTGTATAACATAGGGAGCATTTTTATGAACACTTCCAACTCCACCCCCAATATTTATACTATCAGACGAAACCGCGCCCATAACCAACAAAGTGTTTATAAGCAAAAATATCCAGGTCATTGGTGAACTAAGCCAATATTTCCATTCGTATTTAATAAATTTCCACATAATATTTCTAATGATTGGTGGTTAAACTAATTCATTCAATTTTGCAAAAAATACATCTTCAAGATTTTCTTCTGCCTTAACAAAACCATTACCTAATTCGACATCAGAAAATGCGTGTATTAGTGGTTTTCCACCAACCAGTTTATTTGATATAATTTTATAATCATTTTGGAATTGTGGTAATTCAGATTTATTTACTTTACGTTCCCATACTTTTCCTCTAATTTGAACTAAGGCATCATCTGTATTACCACTGAAAAGAACTTTACCTTTATCCATAATTGCCATCTGAGTACAAAGCTCTCTAACATCTTGCACAATATGAGTTGAAAGAATTAAAATAATATTCTCACCTATTTCGCTTAGGATATTATAAAAACGATTACGCTCTCCTGGATCAAGACCAGCTGTGGGTTCGTCAACAATAACCAATTTAGGGTTTCCAATTAAACACTGTGCAATACCAAAACGTTGGCGCATTCCACCACTATAGCTACTTACAGCTTTTTTACGATGTTCAAATAAATTTACTTTGTTAAGTAAATGATTTACCATTTCCTTTCGTTCACTTCTATTACTAAAGCCTTTCATCACGGCTAGGTATTCTAGCAAATCAACAGCAGATGTTCGGGGATAAACGCCAAATTCCTGAGGCAAATAGCCTAAAACTTTTCTAACTTCATCTTTCTTATTTAATAAATCCATTTCATCAAGCATTGCTGTTCCACTATCAGCATCTTGCAACGTTGCCAATGTTCGCATTAACGAAGACTTACCTGCCCCATTAGGTCCTAATAGACCAAACATTCCTTTATTTATAGTTAAAGATACATTTACTAAAGCATGTACTCCGTTACTATATTGCTTGTTTAAATTTTCGATTTGAATTTTCATGTTTAATTAAAATTTTGAGGAGAGACGATTAACTACATAATAAAGTTACAAAATCAATAAAATTAAATATGAAATTAAATTAATGATTTACATATCAATCGATTTAAAATACAAATTTGAAAATTTTAAGACGTGAAATAAAATCTCTTTTAAATAATTTTTTCAAAAAAAGTAATATTTCAACTATTTCATATTTTTTTCAACTAACCAAATATACAGTTGCTCAACTTTAGTTCTTGCCCAAGGAGTTTTTCTTAAGAACTTAAGGCTAGACTGGATACTTGGATTATCATTAAAACAATTAATCCTGATTTTTTGACCTAGTTTCTCCCAACCATAATAATCGAGCAAATATTTTAAAATATTCTCTAATGTAACACCGTGAAGAGAATTATTAGCTTGAGGAATGTCAGTCATAAGTAATTTAATTATTAATGAAGCTTCTCTCCTATTAAATGTATAAATTCAGACCTTGTAGGTTCTTTTAAAAAGGCTCCTGAAAAATCGCTGGTTGTTGTTACAGAATTTTGTTTTTGAATTCCACGCATCATCATACACATATGCTGAGCTTCAATAACAACACCCACACCAAGTGGATTAAGAGTATCCTGAATACAATCTTTTATTTGTGAAGTTAATCTTTCCTGCACTTGTAAACGTCTAGCAAATGCATCAACTACTCTGGCAATTTTACTTAAACCGGTAATATAACCATTAGGAATGTATGCAATGTGAGCTTTTCCAAAAAATGGAATCATATGATGTTCGCACATCGAATATATTTCTATATTTTTAACGAGTACCATTTGTTTATAATCTTCCTTAAACTTTGCTGAATTTAAAATTTCTACAGGATCTAAATGGTATCCATGAGTTAAAAACTGCATCGATTTTGCCACTCTTTCAGGTGTTTTAAGCAATCCTTCACGCTCAGGATTTTCGCCAATTAAACCTAAAATCCACTTATAGTGCTCTGACAATGAACTGGTAGTGTCAGTATGATACATTTCAATTTTCGAGAATCCTTCTTTTTCTGTTGGGTCAAATTCTATATCACTCATAATTATTCATTTTATATTATGCAAAATAACCACAAATTTTTAACTTTATTCAAATTTTTAATAATGAAATTGCTTTTAGTATCAGCAACAAAACTAGAATTAGGATCTGATAGTTCTATTAAAACATTAAAATCTGTATTTCCTGATATTGAGATTCTTATTACAGGAATTGGTATGGTTAAAACTACATATTTTTTAACTGATTCTATTCTAAAATCTAAACCCGACTTTGTTTTAAATATTGGAATTTGCGGAAGTTTTAGTAAACAATTTCCTATTGGAGCAATTGTAAACATAGTTTCTGAACAATTTGCCGATTTTGGAATAGATGATAATGGCAAATTTATTCCTATTCAAGAAAAAAATAAAATTTCAAGCTCTGGCATTTTAAAAAATAGCTTTGCTAAAAAAATAAATTTTCCTTTAGTAAATGGAATAACAGTAAACACTGTAAACGGACAGAAAAAGATTATTGAAAAAGTAATTTCAAATTTCCATCCAGATGTAGAATCTATGGAAGGAGCTGCAGTTTTTTACGTTTGTCTAATGAATAAAATTCCTTTTGCCGAAATTCGCTCTATTTCAAATATTGTTGCACCAAGAAATAAAAATAATTGGAATTCAAAATTAGCTATTGATAATCTAAGTTCGGCTCTTCCAAAAATAATTTCAAATATTATTCAAAAAAATTAAAATGAAACTTTCATTAGGATTTTCGCCTTGCCCAAACGATACATATATTTTTGATGCCTTAGTTAACAAAAGAATATTATTAAAAGGTTATGAATTTGATGTTGAAATGGAAGATGTTGAAAATCTAAACCGGCATGCATTTGAAGAATATTTAGACATTACAAAATTAAGCTTTCACGCATACGCACATGTTTCCGAAAAATATCAAATATTACCATCTGGTGCTGCTTTGGGATTTGGAAACGGTCCACTATTAATTAGTAAAAGGAAAATTTATCCCGACGAAATTAAAGACATTAAAATTGCTATTCCTGGTGCATACACCACTGCAGGCATGTTGTTAAATATTTTTTGGCAACCGGATAAAAAGAATATTCGCGAATATTTATTTTCTGATATTGAAGAAGTTATTCTTTCGGGCGAGGCGGATGCGGGATTGGTAATACATGAAACCCGCTTTACATACAAAAAAAGAGGTCTACTTAAAATTGCTGACCTTGGAGAAATGTGGGAGAAAGAAACTAAAATGCCATTACCTCTTGGTGGAATTGCAATTAAACGCTCACTTCCTGAGAAAATTAAAAAAGACATTGCTTTATTAATTAAAGAAAGTGTTGAATTTGCAAACAAATTTCCTGATGCCTCACAACAATTTATACGAAATAACGCACAGGAAACTTCTGAAGAAATAACAAAACAACATATTAGTTTATATGTAAACGAATTCAGCGCTAATCTTAGTGAAAAAGGTGAATCGGCAATTAATCATTTTCTAAAACTTGGATTTGAGAAAAATATCTGTCCGAAAATTACAGAACCAATATTTATTTAGAAACTACTTTTTCTTAACAATTAACACTGGAATATTTACCTCATGGCGAACTGCAGAAATTGTAGTTCCATAAATAATATCTTTAAAGAACTTGTGCCCATGACTTCCCATAACAAGAATCTCAGCATTATATTCATTAACAATTAAAGGGATTTGCTTTCTTGGATTACCAAAACCAATTTTGAATTTAGCTTTATATCCTGCATTTATTAATTGTTGTACATAATTTTCTAATGTTTTAGTATCTTCAAGAGATTCTAAATCGCTACTTTCATTACCATATGCAAGCGCACTAGCCGATTCAATTATATGTATCAAAATAAACTCTGACTCTTTTGTTCCAATATTTATTGCAGAATTTAAAATATCCTTATCAACTACACTAAAATCAAGTGCAATGGCTAAAGTTTTAAACGAAGCCGTTGGGACAATTTCTATTGTTTCATACTTATAATGCGGAACATGCACCACTTTTCTAAATAATTTTCTTAACATAGGCGATAAAGTTATGTAAATCAATATTAATAATGCGAATAATGAAAATAAAGAAATTACAACACCTAATACTAATGAGAATCCAGGTGTTTGAAACCAACTTTTTATTTCTGAAAATGCCATCCATACATTGAGCATAACAATAATTAAAGCTGCTATCCAGGCAAGGATTTTTGTAAGAATTTTTATTTGAAATCCCTTCATTTTTTCTTTATCACTAACCAAATGTATCATTGGAATGACAGCAAAACCTAGTTGCAAACTTAAAATCACCTGACTTAAAATTAACATTCTACCAGTACTTTCATTCCCAAATATAGAAATTACAATTACTGCAGGAATAATTGCTAAAAATCTTGTAATAAATCGCCTAATCCATGGTTGTATACGAAGATGAATATGACCCTCCATAATAATTTGTCCAGCAAGTGTACCAGAAATAGTAGAACTTTGCCCAGCTAAAATCAATGATAATGCAAATAATACCGGAGCCACACTACCTAACAACGAACCCAATAAATTATAAGCATCTTCAATTCCGGCAACTTCCATTAATCTGTTTTCATGAAAAGAAGATGCAGAAAGAACTAGTATTGCTGCATTTATTAAAAAGGCCACATTTAAGGCTAAAAAAGAATCAATAAAATTGAATTTAATTGCCTGTTTAATTCCTTTTTCATCTCTGTTAAACTTTCTTGATTGTACAAGAGATGAATGAAGATATAAATTATGCGGCATCACAGTTGCACCAATAATACCTATTGCAATATAAAGAGCATCTGTGGAACCTAATTTTGGAATAAATCCGCCAAAAACATCAACGTATGATGGTTGTGCCATAATAATCTGAACCAAAAAAGCTAAGCCTATCATTGCAATTAGCCCAACTATAAAAGCTTCAGTTCTTCTAATCCCCTTATTTATAAGAAACAACAAAATAAATGTATCAAAAAGAGTAATTAAAACACCATAAATAAGTGGAATATCAAATAATAAATTTAATCCTATTGCCATTCCAATTACTTCGGCCAAATCACATGCTGCCACAGCAATTTCAGCAAAAATATACAAAATAAAATTAACAATTTTCGGATATGCTTCTCGCGTTGCCTGCGCTAAATCTAATCCTCTAACAATACCTAATCGGGCACTAAGTGTTTGCATTAAAAGAGCGATTAAATTCGACAAAAGCAAAACCCACATCAAACTATAACCAAACTTACTACCTGCAGCAATATCAGTAGCCCAGTTGCCTGGATCCATATATCCAATACTTATTAAATAAGCTGGGCCAATAAATGAAAAAAGTTTACGAAAGAAACCGCTCTTTTGACGTATATCAACAGTTTGATTTATTTCTGAAAGAGAATTTTGCATATCGCATTTAATTATGCAAAGATAAATATTAACATCAACATGAAATTTACTTGTAACAATCAAATCACTATCTTAAAACAAATGATTAAATTCGCAAATAAAATAAAGCGCCAAAATGGTGCTAAAAACAAAAATAAAATACGGTTTATTATTTCTTTTTAGCTTAACAATTTTAAGCTCCAATGCCCAATTCTATAACGGCATGCAAATGGACTTTGGTAAAAATAGAGTTCAGTATAAAGAATTTGTTTGGCAATTTTATCGACAAGAAAAATTTGACACTTACTTTTATGTAGGAGGAAAAAGTCTTGCAGATTTCACAAACACAATTGCAAATAAAAGAATTAATGATTTAGAAAATTATTTTGGATACGTTTTAGAAAAAAGAATTATTTTTCTGGTTTACAACAACTTATCTGACTTCAGGCAAAGTAATATTGGTCTTATTTCTGGAAACGATCAATACAATATTGGTGGTACAACAAGAATTGTTAATAATAAAGTATTTATATACTATGAAGGCGACCATGTAAGATTTCAAAAACAGATTTATGCTGCAATTGCAGAAGTCATGGTTAATGAAATGATTTATGGAAGCGATTTCACTGCTAAAGTCACAAATTCAACATTACTTACACTTCCTGAATGGTATTACAAAGGTATTATTTCATATCTATCTGATGATTGGAATGTTGAAATAGACAATTACGTTCGTGATGGAATTCTAACCGGTAAATACGAGAAATTTAACAGGCTATCTGGGAATGATGCTATTTACGCAGGACATTCAATCTGGTATTTTATTGCACAAAAATTTGGGAAACAAGTAATTCCTAACATTCTATATTTAACAAGAGTAAGTAAAAACAGTGAAAGTGGTTTTTTATATGTGCTTGGGCTGCCAATGAAATATTTATCATTAGAATGGCTTAATTATTATGACGAAAAATATTATACAGACGAACAACAAAGAGAATTCCCCAAAACAGACAAAGTCATTAAACGAGCACAAAAATCTAAAATTTACCAAAACCTAACAGAAAGTCCAGACGGCAGTTATTTTGCTTACCAAACAAATGAAATTGGAAAAAACCGCATTTATTTAAAAACAAGTAAAGAAAAAAGAGGAAAAAGAATTTTTAGATTAGGACATAGTCTTGATCAGATTTATGATTATTCTTTTCCACTTATGGCATGGCATCCTTCTAGTAAAATATTATCATATGTTACAGAAGAAAAAGGAACCATCCGGTTATACTTTTATGACCTAGAAGAGAAAAAAGCTGAGTGGAAAGAAATTTTTAATATAGATAAAATTGTAGATTATTCTTTTTCACAAGACGGATTTAATATAGTTATGGCTGCAGTAAAAAATGGGCAAACTGATATTTACGTTTTTAATAATGCTGCTAATACATTTACTAGAATAACAAATGACCTTGCAGATGATCGTTTTCCAAAATTCATAAACAATTCTAACGAAATTCTTTTTTCATCAAACAGAAAAAACGATACCATTGGAATGGATAAAACTACTAATTTTCAAGATGCAACTTATGATATCTTTCAATATGATTATAAAACTAAGTCACCTATTTTAACTCGAATTACTCAAACCCCATTAAGCAATGAAACATATCCATTTCAAATTAAAAACCACGAATACCTTTATTTAAGTGATGAAAGCGGTATAATAAATCGTAATTATGCGAAATTTGACAGTACAATAAATTTTATTGATACTGTAACTCATTTTAGATATTTTACAGAGAGTAAGCCGTTAACAAATTACACTAGAAATATATTAGAACAATTTGTAACACCTGGAGGAAGGTCTTATTCAGAAATTTTATATAGAAAAGGAAGGAATTATTTATTTACAGGTGTACCTATTTATTCATCAGAAATAAAAAATAAATTAACAAATTACAGAATAGATTTAATTAAAAAGACAGCTGAACTGGATAGCATAAATAAGGCAAAAAAGGTTAAAGAATCAAGAGGAGATACAGTAATTGTAAATACCATTTTAAATATTCAGTTATATGATACATCGCGTATCGATATTAATAATTACATTTTCGAATTTCAAAAGAATAAACAAAGAGGGTATTTACCTGTAACAGACAGTGCAAAAGCAACTGTTAAAGCAGATAGCACACAGGTCATCACATTACGACCAAGACTTTACCTTACTTCATTTTACACAAATACAGTTGTAAGCCAGGTAGATTTTGGTTTTTTAAGTAACTCCTATCAACCTTTTACGGGTGGTCCGTTTTATTTTAATCCAGGATTTAACATTTTTTTTAAAGTTGGAACAACAGATGTTTTTGAAGATTATAAAATTACCGGAGGTGTTCGTTTTGCAGGAAATTTTGACAGCAACGAATATTTATTAAGTTTCGAAAATTTAAAAAAACGCTTAGACAAACAATTAGTATTTCATCGCTTAGCATTAAATAGTGCAATGGCAAATGCTTTAATAAAAACTCATACACACGAACTACATTATATTTTAAAATATCCATTTAATCAAGTTATGTCAGTAAGGTTAACAACTAACCTTAGATATGACAAGAGCACATTTCTTGCAACAGATTTAAATACTTTGCAAGCAGCTGATGTCGTTAGCACATGGCTTGGCGCCAAAGCAGAATGGATATATGATAACACAAGAAATAAAGGCTTAAATTTATATTATGGAACCCGTTCTAAAGTATTTTTTGAATCCTACAAACAGATAGACGCAAAAAAATCTAGTTTATTTGTTATAGGTTGTGATTTTCGCCATTATCAAAAAATACATCGTGAGTTAATTTTAGCATCTCGATTTGGTGCAAGTACATCATTTGGTAACAGAAAACTAATTTATTATTTGGGTAGCGTTGACAACTGGATTAATTTAAGTACTAAAGTTCAAACTTTTGACAGGTCAGTATTAATTGACCAAAACCAGAATTACGCATACCAGGCAGTCGCCACTAATATGCGTGGATTTACACAAAACATTAGAAATGGAAATAGTTTTGCCGTTTTAAATAACGAGCTACGCTGGCCAATAATAAAATACCTAATGAATAGACCTATCCATAGCGATTTGCTAGAGAATTTTCAATTAATAGGTTTCTTTGATGTAGGTACAGCATGGAGCGGCAGCTCACCTTATAGCAAACAAAATGCATACAATAATGAGATTATTAGAAATGGACCAATCACTATTGTTATTGACAAAGATCGTCAGCCTATTGTTTATGGATATGGCTTTGGTTTAAGGAGCAGGCTATTAGGTTATTTTATAAGAGCTGATTGGGCATGGGGAATAGAAAACAATGTTATACTACCAAAAATATTTTACCTTTCATTAAGTCTTGATTTTTAACAATATGAAAATGGGATTGACAGAATTATTTTCGCTAATTTTCATAGGCCTAATTGCCGGTATTTTTGGCGGCATGTTTGGATTAGGAGGTGGTATTATAGTTATTCCAGCATTGGTAATGTTTATGGGCTTTACACAACATCAGGCACAGGGCACAAATTTAGCTTTTATGTTAGCACCTATTGGACTTCTTGCAGTAATGAATTATTACAAAAATGGATATGTAAACTTTAAGTATGCTATAATTTTAGCTTTAGCATTTTTTATTGGTGCATATTTAGGTTCATTATGGTCAGTTCAAATACCAGATAACATACTAAAAAGAATTTTTGGAGGGGTAGTAATTATTATAGGTTTAAAAATGATTTTAGGAAAATAAAATGGATATTTTTAAATTAAACGAACTTGCAGCAAAATATGCTGATAAAGTAATCGAATTCAGGCACCATTTACATGCTAATCCTGAGCTTTCATTTCAAGAAAATGAAACGTCATTATTTATTGCTAATTTTCTAAATGAAAATAGAATATCTTTTAAAAATAATATTGCAGGAAATGGCATACTAGCAATTATCGAAGGAAGTAAACCCGGGATAACTATTGCACTTCGTGCTGACATTGACGCTTTACCAATTTCAGAACAAAATAGCTGCTCATACAAATCACAGAATTCTGGCGTTATGCATGCATGCGGACACGATGTTCACACTTCTTCGTTAATGGGTGTAATGTTAATTTTAAACGAACTTAAATCCGAACTATCCGGTAAATTTTTATTTGTTTTTCAACCTGCCGAAGAAAAACTTCCTGGTGGAGCAAAACAAATGTTAGATGAAGGTATTTTTAATGAACATAAACCAACACTAATTATTGCACAACATGTAAATCCATCAATGAAAGCAGGAACAGTTGGATTTAAAAGTGGTATGTATATGGCTTCTACAGATGAAATATATATAACTGTAAAAGGTAAAGGTGGCCATGCAGCAATGCCTCATCAATTAACAGATACTGTTTTAATTTCATCTCATATTATTGTTGCATTACAGCAAATTGTTAGCCGTAAAGCATTTGCAGCAATTCCTTCTGTACTTTCATTCGGAAAAGTTATTGCAAACGGAGCTACTAACATTATACCAGATGAAGTAAATATTGAAGGAACATTTCGCACAATGAACGAGGAATGGAGAAAAGAAGCTTTAAAAGAAATTGAATTAATGTCTAAATCTATTGCTAAAAGCATGGGTGGAGATTGCGATGTTCGTATTATGCACGGATACCCAAGCTTAATTAATAACGAAAATATAACTGAAAAATCAAGAAAATTTTCTCAGGAATATATAGGTACGGAAAACGTAATTGACATGGATATTAGAATGACTGCCGAAGATTTTTCATATTTTGCTCAGGAATATCCTGCAACAATGTACAGATTAGGAACAGCAAATAATAACGAAGATACTAATCATCCTCTTCACTCCTCTCGCTTTAATATTGACGAAAGTGTTTTAGAAATGACTCACGGACTTATGGCTTGGATAGCAATTAATTTAACATTAAATACTAAATAAAGAATAACAGGAAATGAATTACGATGTAATTGTAATAGGAAGTGGAATAGTGGGACTGGCATCAGCACTAAAAATTAAAGAACAAAAACCAGAATTAAAAGTATTAATTCTTGAAAAAGAAAATCGAGTTGCAGCACACCAAACTGGAAATAACAGCGGTGTAATACATTCGGGAATATACTACAAACCAGGAGGTTTAAAAGCATTAAACTGTATAAAAGGATACCAAATGCTCCTCGATTTTTGCAAAAAAGAAAATATTCCTTTTGAACTTTGCGGAAAATTAATTGTTGCAATAACAAATAGTGAGTTACCTAGATTAGAGGCCCTTTATGAAAGAGGAATTCAAAATGGGTTGACAGAAATTAAAAAAATATCTGGAGATAAAATTAAAGATTTTGAACCTTACGCAAAGGGTGTTGCAGCTATTTACGTACCTTATACAGGAATTATTGACTATACTGTTGTTTGTGAAAAAATTGCTGACATTTTTCAAAACCGATATAATGGCGAATTAAAATTCAAGAATAAAGTAATAAACATAACAAGAAATAACAACGAGACTAAAGTAATAACAGAATCTGGTGAATTTACTACAAAAGTAGTTGTAAATTGTTGCGGTTTATATTCTGATAAAGTTGCGAAATTTACGTTACCAAAACTTGATGTCAAAATAATTCCTTTTAGAGGTGAATATTATACTCTTGCAAAAGAAAGATTGCACCTTGTTAAAAATCTAATTTATCCTGTACCTGATCCTGCTTTCCCCTTTCTAGGAGTTCATTTTACCAGAAGAATAGATGGAAAAGTAGAAGCAGGGCCTAATGCAGTGTTTGCTTTTAAACGTGAAGGATACCATAAAACAAGTTTTAAATTATCTGAAGCATGGGAATCGCTTACCTGGAGAGGGTTTCAAAAAGTAATGTTCAGACATTTAAAAATGGGATTTGGTGAATATTATCGTTCATTTAATAAAAAAGCATTTACACGCTCACTTAAAACGTTAGTTCCATCTATAACAATAAATGATACAGTAACTGGTGGTGCAGGTGTTCGTGCTCAGGCATGCACGAGAGCTGGCTCACTTGCCGATGATTTTTTAATTTACGAAAATCCTGGTGTAATTAATGTTTGTAATGCTCCCTCACCTGCTGCAACTGCATCACTAGCTATTGGTGAGACAATTGCAAATGTAACATTTAAGCATTTATAATTTTTTTAACAATATTTCAGATTACTTAATATCATAGAATGATTTATAAGTACTACATTGCGTAAAATTATATTTACATAAATGAATAAATTAGTTATTTCATTACTAGCTGTTCTTTTGATTTTTAGCTTACAAATCAAAGCTCAAAAAGACACAATTCCGCAAGACGATTTGCTTGGTTCATTAACATCTGACAGTTCAGTTCAGCAAAAATTACTACCTGATCACATGATTTTTACTCAACGACTTTTATGGGGAGAAAAAGGCTTAATGAGAAGTTTTAATGCTTTTGAATTAACACCAGAGAAAAGAGCAAAAGAATTAAAACTTAGAAGAACAATGTTAGTTACTCACCAGATATTAGGAGCTGTAACTTCATTAGGTATGATTGGTCAGGGCTACGTTGGCTCTAGATTAATTAATGGCGACCAAGGAATAAAAGATTTACATGAAGGATTGGCTGCGGGAGTAAATATTGGATATTTTACAACCGCCTCACTTTCATTATTCGCTCCCCCAAAAATGTTAAATGAAAGAAAAGGGTATAGTAGTATAAAAGTTCATAAATATTTAGCAATAATTCATTTGGCTGGTATGATTGCGACAAATATTTTAGCTGATATGACTGAAGGAAATCTAAAAATGCAGAAAATTCATAGAGCAGTTGCATTTACCACATTTGGTGCATTTCTTGCTGCTGAAGTTGTTATAAAATTTTAAATACCATGAAAAATTTAATAATTATTCTAATCACACTGTTTTTTTTCAACTCAAATATTGGGGCACAAACAACAGTAAAATATGGTGCTGATAAAGCTAAATCATATGTAACCTATGCAATGTCTCACCCCATGCACGACTGGGAAGCAACAAGTAAAAATGTACTTTCAGTTCTTATTTATAATACTGAGGCTAAAAAAATAATTAAAGTTGCTGTTTCAATTCCAGTATCTACATTCGACAGTCAAAATGCAAACCGTGATTCTCATATGATAGAAGTTCTTGAAGGGTTAAAATTTCAGGCAGTTACTTTTACTAGCACATCAATAACAGGAGATGATGCTAAATTATCAATAACTGGCAATCTTGTTTTTCACGATGTTTCGAAAACTATAACATTTGAAGCTTCTAGTAAAACAACCGACACAAGTATTGAAGTTACTGGTGCATTTAATGTAAAAATATCAGATTTCAAAATTGAAAACCCTTCGTTAATGGGCATTCCAACTAATGATAATATTGCTTTAAAGTTTTTTGCGGTTTATAATCCGAAATAAAGAAACACTTTAATTAACTTTAATTGTCTAATTAATTTTGTAATTTACTGTTTTTACAACAATACCTTTTTCATTCCACTCAGTCCAAACTCCTGTTTTTTGTGCATCAATATATTCTCCTGCACTTTGTTTTTTGCCATTTTCGTAAAAATATTCCCAATACCCCTGCTCTTTGCAATGATGATGATTGCCTTTTTCCTTAATATTGCCATTCACATACCAACGTGTACAAGGGCCAGTCATATAATCATTTTCATAAGTAATCTCATTCATTTTATTTCCATTTTCATAATAATCAATCCACAAACCATCAATTTTTCCATCAGTTAATTGTGTCTCATTCATTAACTTTCCATTTGCAAACCAGGTTTTATTTGTACCAGTTTCTTTTCCGTTTTTATATTCAATTTCAAGAGTTTTTTTATTATTGCCATTATATGCAATAACTTTTCCAGTAAAAGGCTCATTTGTACCTTTTAAATAAGTAACTTCATTTTTTGTTTCTATACCATCAAAAGTAACCTCTTGTGAAAACAAATATTGCGAAAACAATATTAGAATTATTAAAATATTAACTTTCATTTAACTTATAATTTTCGTAAAATTAACGAATTATTATAACCTTTGTAATAATTAAAGTCAAATTTATAATATTAAAAATGTCAAAAAAACCAAGTATAAGAAAAACAGGGCTAAATAAAAAAGCAATAAAAGGCTTAGTTCATGCCCTTTTAAATAATAACCCATCAAAAACATACAATTATAAACAAGTATGCAAACAGCTTGAGATTGATGGAGAATCTGACAAGCAATTAGTAATTCTGGCTTTACAGGATTTAGCAGAGTTTAAAGTTTTGGAAGAAGTATATACTGGAAAATATAAACTATCATCACCTAAAGGCTATATTACAGGAACAGTAGAATTACGAGGAAATGGTATGGGAATTATTTTGACAGATGAGATTAATGATGAAATAACCATTTCACAAAAAAATTTAAACCATGCTTTAACCGGAGATATTGTAAAAGTCTATCTATATGCACGCCGTAGACCAGATTTACTCGAAGGAGAAGTTGTGGATATCATAAAACGATCAACAAATACTTTTGTAGGAGTAATTGAAATTTCCGGATCATATGCTTTTATGATTCCTGATGGTAGAAATATGCCTTATGATATTTTTATTCCATCTCAAAATTTAAATCATGCCAAAAATGGACAGAAAGCTATAGTTAGAATTGAAGAATGGCCAAGAAAAAGCAAGAGTCCGATTGGTGTTGTAGTCGAGGTTTTAGGTTATGCAGGCGATAACGAAGTTGAAATGCATGCTATACTTGCAGAATTTAATCTTCCGTCAAAATTTTCAAATGATATTGAAAAAGCTGCAGATAAAATTCCAATTCAAATTACTGCAAAAGAAATTTCAAGCAGACGAGATTTTAGAAATGTAACAACGTTTACAATAGACCCTGAAGATGCAAAAGATTTTGATGATGCACTTTCGCTTAAAAAATTAACAAATGGCAACTGGGAAGTAGGTGTTCACATTGCAGATGTAACACATTACATAATCGACAACTCAGAATTAGATATTGAAGCATTTAGTCGCGCTACTTCAGTGTATCTTGTTGACAGAGTTGTGCCAATGCTTCCCGAAAAACTTTCAAATCAATTATGTTCACTAAGACCAAAAGAAGATAAGCTTTGTTATTCTGCAGTTTTTGAAATTGATGAAGACGCAATAATTAAAAACGAATGGTTTGGAAGAACAATAATAAATTCCGATAGACGATTTAATTACGATGAAGCACAAAATATTATTGAAACCGGGGAAGGCGATTTCAATAAAGAAATTCTGACTCTTCAGGACCTAGCAAAAAAACTTCGCACAAAAAGATTTTCAAAAGGTGCAATTGGTTTTGATAAAGTTGAAGTAAAATTTAAACTTGATGAAAACGGCAAACCACTTCATGTTTTCTTTAAAATTAATAAAGATTCCAATAAGTTAATTGAAGAATTTATGTTACTTGCCAATAAAAAAGTAGCAGAATTTATTGGAAAAAAGAAAGACGAAAAAGCTGTAAAAACTTTTGTTTACAGAATTCACGATAAACCAGACTCAGAAAAACTAAGAACTTTTGCAAACTTTATTAAAACATTTGGCTATAAAGTTAATTTTGGATCCGATAAAGCTATTGCAGGTTCTATGAACAAGCTTTTACTAGAACTTGAAGGAAAAGCTGAAAAAAGCATGATTGAAAGTCTTGCAATTCGTTCAATGGCAAAAGCAGAATACTCAACAAGTAACATTGGGCACTATGGGTTAGGATTTTCTTACTATACACATTTTACCTCACCTATCAGGCGATATCCTGACATGATGGTTCACCGTTTATTAGATTTTTATTTAAATAAAGGAAAATCTGTAAACGCTCAGGAATTTGAAAAAAAATGCAAACATTCTTCAGAGATGGAACAGATTGCGGCAAATGCCGAAAGAGCTTCCACAAAATACAAGCAAATTGAATACATGAGCGATAAAATAGGAATGGAATTCGATGGTGTTATTTCTGGCGTTACTGAATGGGGAATTTATGTTGAAATAGTTGAAAACAAATGCGAAGGAATGATTGCTCTTCGCGATTTAGATGATGATTTTTATGTTTTTGATGAAAAGAATTATCTCATTTATGGCAAAAATCAAAAGAAACGTTACAGACTTGGTGATCCGGTAAGAATTGTTGTTTCAAAAATAAATCTTCAAAAAAGATTTCTAGATTTTAAAATTGTTCCCGATAAAAAACACTAATTTATTTTAAAAGTTAGCCCTAAAATTATTATACTCTAATTCATTATAACAAAAGATAAATTTATTTAAACAAAAAAGTTCACTCATTAAATGAGTGAACTTTTTAACAATATAATTAAACTATCCTATGAAAGCCATTTAGTTAAAACTTGGTCTATTTTAAGTTTTGCATTATTTAAATTTTCATCTATAGTCTCAGCATTTCCAATTGAAGCACTAATAACTTCTATTTCATCAAAGCCCATAAAAGAAAATTCTATTTTCGATAAAAATGTATAACTATCCCATTCCGGATAATTTGCAGTTACTTTTTCTGTAGAATATGATCCAGCGCTGGTATATAAAGTAAGTGCTTTTTTTCCTTTAAACATACCAAAAGGTCCTGTTGCTCCATAATCAAATGCAATTCCTTTTTGAATTATGTTATCAAACCACGTTTTAACAATTCCAGGCATTCCAAAATTATGCATTGGTGACACCAAAATAACAATATCTGCATTATTTACTTTTTCGGTGAAATCATCCATAACTTTCAACGATTTCTCTTGTTCTGAGTTTAATGGAATACCTTGATAATTTCGTTGGTAATATGCCATCAAACTTTCGTTATTAAAAAAAGTTGGTTGCGTAATTTCTAAATCAATCTCTGTTACATTTTTATTATTAAGATGTTTCACTATATGATCATATAGTTTTTTGGTTTTAGAAATTTCCTTTCCAGGAAGATATTTTACAATTAGAGTTTTCATGTTTATATTTTTTTACAAACATAACTCTATTTAGATTGATTACAAATAGCGTTAACTATTTTTAACCTTAACTATAATTATATTTTTATTTTAGAGTATTGTTATAGCTATGAGGAACATAATTCTCATAACTCATACACACAGAAATTGCACATTTTATTGCAGTATTAACAATCTGAAGCCAAACATTTTTATCTAGTATTTTAATATCCAGCTTTGATATATTATTTATAATTAAGCCATAAATTATTCCTGCAGAAAAACTATCTCCTGCACCTATTGTACTTATTGGATTTATATCAGGTACAGAAACTTGAAACGAAAATTCAGGATGAAAAAACCAAACGCTTTTCTCAGCCGAAGTAAGAATTAGAATACTACCGCCACGTTCCACAAATTTGCTATAAACTTCTTGTGGTGACTTTTCATTAAAAATATAATAGAAATCTTCGCTAGAACCTTTAACTATATCAGCATATTTAAAATTTGCAAAAATATATGGTCTCACTTGTTCAAGCATTGAAAGATGTGATTTCCTAAAATTTGGATCATAAACAATGCAATTTCCAGCAATTGATGCTTTGTTCAAAAACTCTGTTAAACCGTCTCTAATTTCAGGTTTAATACCATAATAAGAACCAAATAATATGATGTCACTCTCAACTGGAATAGGATAATTAAGATTCAAATTTTCCTCTGATTGCATTTTATAGAAAAGGTAATCTGCATCATTACTAGTATTTAAAAATGCTAATGCAAGTCTTGAACGACCTGTATTATACCATTTAATACTATCTACATTTACATTATTGCCTACCAGAAAATTTTCAATTAATTTACCTACTGAATCGTTAACACAATCTGCAATTAAAGTTGTTTCAATATTTAATCGTGATAATGAAACTAATGAATTTAAAATAGCACCACCAGGTTTACCATCAACCGGAATACCTCTTTTAAAAATTATATCAAAAACAACCTCTCCTATTCCGTAAACAACTCTAGACATATTATATTTGTTGAAAATATTTGTTATGAAGAAACCCGAACTCTCAAATTTACGCAAAAATTATAATTCAGGAGAATTAAACGAAAGTAATTTAACTAATGATCCTTTTAAACTGTTCGAAATATGGTTTAATGAGGCATTATTAAATGATAAACAGGAAGCAAATGCAATGGTTTTATCTACTGTTAGCGAAAACCAATCACCATCTTCACGATTTGTATTACTAAAAGATTATTCTGAAAAAGGATTTGTATTCTTTACAAATTATAACAGCAAAAAAGGTAAAGAAATTGAAGGAAACAAATATGTTGCATTATTATTTTTTTGGCCATCACTAGAAAGGCAAGTAAGGATAGAAGGAACCATAAAAAAAACATCAGCTAAAGTATCTGACGAATATTTTTATTCAAGGCCAGTTGAAAGCCAAGCAAGCGCAATTATTTCAAAACAAAGCACAGTAATAAATAATTATAATAACCTTGTAATAAAAAAGCAACAAATACTAAACAGTAATTTTTTAAAACGTCCAAGAAATTGGGGTGGATATATTGTTACACCAATTTTATTTGAGTTCTGGCAAGGAAGAATAAACAGATTGCACGATAGAATTCAATATAAAGTTAAAAAAAGTAAATGCTGGAAACCAGAAAGACTAAGTCCTTAATTTACAAAACAGGAATTAGTTCCTCTAAATGAATTCCATGAGATCCTTTTACAAGTATTTGTTTATTAAGAAAAGGATTATTTTTCAAATAATCTTTAAATAAGCTAACACTTTCAAATGATTTAAAATTTGTATTCTCTGAAGTTTTAGCAAATGTTTTCCCTATTAAAAAAACTTCTTTAATCTCAGACTGAACTATTAACTGAAGAATATTTTTATGTTCGTTTTCAGTGTTTTTTCCCAGTTCAAGCATATCTCCAATTACAAGTACTTTATTGTCGCCCAACATTTCAAAAAAACTCTCCAAGGCTGCTACCATACTAGTAGGGTTTGCATTATACGCATCGATTAGGATAGTATTATTCTCTGATTTTATAATTTGAGAACGATTATTAGTTGGGTTATAATTATGTATTGCTTTAGTAATTTTATTTTCTTCAACCTCAAAATAATTTCCAATACAAATTGCAGCAAGAACATTTTCGAAATTATAATTTCCAACTAAGTTGGTTTGCACAGTATTCCAAGTGTTACTATTATACATTTTCCATTCTAATTTCAAAAAAGGGTTTGAACTTGGATTCTTTCCACTCAAATAACAATCTTCATTTGCACCATAACTTATATATTCATTATTATCAATATGCGATAATAAAATTTCATTATTTGTATTAATAAATATTTTCCCTTTATTCTTTTTAATAAAGCGATACATTTCTGTTTTCGTGTTAATAACACCGTAAAGAGAACCAAAACCTTCTAAATGTGCTTTACCTATATTAGTTATTATACCATAATTAGGTAAAGCTATTTCGCATAATGTTTTTATTTCGCCAGGATGATTTGCACCCATTTCTATAACTGCTATTTGAGTTTCTGAATTAATCTCTAATAAAGTAAGTGGAACTCCAATATGATTATTTAAATTTCCTTTTGTAAACGTTACATTATATTTTTCTTGTAATACAAATGAAATTAATTCTTTTGTTGTTGTCTTACCATTTGTTCCTGTTATAGAAACAACCGGAATATTAAATTTTTCTCTGTGAAATTTTGCTAAATTCTGTAATGCTAAAAATGTGTTAGCTACAAAAAATATTTTCTTATTATCAGCAAACTCAATATTATCAACTAATGCATATTTACTACCATTTGTAATTGCATCCTTAGAAAACTTATTTCCATCAAAATTATCACCCTTTAAAGCAATAAAAAGTGAATCCTTTTTAATATTTCTAGTATCAGTACAAACTGAACTACATTCAATAAATAATTTATAAATTTCTTCTATTTTCATAACTATTAAAAATAAAAAAACCCCATAAAATGGGGTTTTCATATATTGAAATTTTGTTTATTGTCCCATACTTTGTGAACCACCAACTCTATGCATTGCACAACGAAAACCTAAATCTGGACGAGCTTGTGACTGGTCTAAATAACGACGAGTTCCTGGTGACATCCAATATGCACGATCTCTCCAACCACCACCTTTAAATACTCTTTGTCTGTTATCAATCATTGTTTGCATACCCACACCACCTCTATATGTTGGTTTTCCATTTTCTCCAACTTGAGGTTTACCTGAATTATACATTCTTTTTGAATTGGTATTATCTTTATTCTCCTTACTAGCTTCATCCATATTTTTATAATCTAGACTTGACTCAAAATCACCATCTAAATAATTAATATTATCAGCTGTATTATAATTACGACGATTAAAAGCTTCATCATCAGAAACATTACGATAACGAATTGCACCTAAGCTATCTTTCTCTGCAATATTTCCTTCATCATCACGCTCCTGAGTTTTATAAATATTACCACGGAAAGGACGGAAATCATCATTATCTTCAAAAGTTAAAGGACGAAAAACATCCATAACCCATTCGTTTACGTTACCAGCCATACAGTATAATCCATAATCATTTGGCCAATATTCCTTAACATTACTAGTAATATCACTATGATCATTAAGTGCACCAGCCATACCCATATAATCTCCACGACCTCTCATTGTATTAGCTCTAATTTGACCAATATCTTTTGTATCAAAACCTGAGCGGTCATCAACACGAATGTAGTGACCATTCCAAGGATAAATTTTTTCGCTAAAAATACGTTCGTCAGCTAACATATTACCAACTAAACCTAAAGAAGCAAATTCCCATTCTGCCTCTGTAGGAAGGCGATATTTTGGAAGGAAAATTCCATCTTCCATACGAACTTTTCTATATTCGTTATTTGGATCATAATCTGGCATTTGATCTCTTACTGCTCCTTCATATTGACCAGCTAAATAAGACTCTGTATTAAAATTTTCTTCACCTGATTGTCCGGTAGGATCCATATAAAGTAAACCTTCACGAACCATAATAAGTTCATTTACTCTATCGGTTCTCCAAGCACAATAATCACTTGCTTGTAACCAATTAACTCCTACAACTGGATAATCCTGATAAGCTGGATGTCTAAAATATAATTCTACGTATGGTTCATTAAATGCTAACTTACTTCTCCATACTAATGTATCTGGCAAAGCCATTTTATAAACCTCAGGATAATCAATAAAAACACGACGTAACCAAAATAAATATTCACGATAATTTACATTAGTAACCTCAGTTTCATCCATATAAAATGACGATACAGTTACACGTTTAGGAAAAGCACTCCAATCATAAAGCACATCTTGCTCAACACGACCCATAGAGAAAGTACCTCCTTCAATTAGAACTAAACCAGGACCAGTTTCTTGTTCTTCATAAAAAACGTATTCAAAACCTCCGGTTTTTTCGTCGTTATAATCCCAGCCTGTATTTGATGATCTCTTTACATCGCAAGATGAAAAGAATGATACTGAGGCTGCAAACAACAATACGATTAGAAAAAATTTGGTATTCATATTTTGAACCTATTTAATATATTCCTATTTAAAAACTCACAAAATTAATGAAATATTGTACTAAACACAAATTTAATAATTAAAAAGAAGGACAAACCATTGATCTAAACTTAGGCTTCTTCTGTTTACAAGGGAAAATAAAGGTAAATGAAACCTCGTGAGCTCCTAAAGTTTGATTCTTAAGTTGAGAAACTGTTAAATCATAACTATAAGCAAATTTGACTTTTTCCTTTACGTAACCTAACAACATAATAAAAGAATCATAATGGAAAGTAAGATTTTGGCGGAACCAAATACCTCCTACAATACCTTTACGACTTAAATATAACCCCCAATTCATTTGTTGGAAATCTTTTTGTTGTTGAAACAATACATTTGGTGATAACATAAGATCACCTTTTCTTAATCCAACACCTTTAATTGGAATATTTGTTCCAAAGTGAATAGTATATTTTCTAGGAAGAACAGCATCATCGTTTCCTCTGAAAGATTCGGTTGGTTGAGTTAAATGGTGAACTGCGATTCCAAAAAAGTAATTTTTTGTAGATAAAACTCCACCAGTAGAAAAATCAAAATGTCTTTTTACTTCACTTGTGGGTACCAAAACTTCAGATGTTGGATAAATTGGTCCATAAAGTGGGTGAATCATATCAGGGAAAATAAAATCCCAATTAAGTTTCTTTTGAATAAATGAAGCCTGAAAAGCCCAATTTATATTAGCTCTACGGTTTAAAACAAATGTATATGCATAAATTCCACTTACATTAAGCGTAGACATAGCGCCATCACCCTGTTGATCAGAGTATATGTAACCGCCCAAAGAACCTTCAAGTGCCCTAACCTGTTGGTCATACGAAGCAATGTAGGTTACATAGGTAGAGCCTAATGCTGGCCACTGGTTTCGATAATTTAAAGTAGCTCTTGGACATTTAACAGATCCTGTAAGTGCTGGGTTTAGATATAATGGTGAGGCGTAAAACTGAGAAAATTGAGGATCTTGAGCATAAACAAATTCACAACATCCTGATAACAGGACAATTAAAATAATAGTGTATTTTTTTATCATCTCAATGGACTTTACTACAAGTTGCAATTATACAAATAATTTTATTATTCTCACAATTCTTAACATTACTTTTTCTTTTTTAACGACTACAATAATAATATAAAATACTCGTTTTTAAAAAATCTTGAGAAAAATTGTTAGTATTTTTGACGTCACATATTTTAGATTGCGAACATAATGAAACAATTACAATTTATAGCCATTTTTATCATTTTTATATTTTTTACTAAAAATACTTTTGGACAAATTTTAGAAAGAAATATTTATTGGTTAACAAACAGAACTGAAAGAATAAACGAAAACAATTTTGAATTGTTGTTTTTTTCAAATGCCGTTTATGAAAATCTCTCAAACGGATTACCCTACTATCACGAACAATTTAAAATGTTAGCATCAAATAACAATAGTAATATTGAGATTATTTCTACAAATTTCGAGACAATTCCTGCTTCACAACTAAAAAACATATTAAATTTAGATAGCATTCCCTTTGAAATAAATTTTAAAACTTTTATTTCCTATAGAAAGAAAAAACCAACTTTAGAATTAACTTTTATTCCACTTAGACGAAATAAAAATAATGGAACAATTGAAAAATTAGTATCATTTACTTTTAAAATTACCGAATCATTTAATCAAAATAAAATATTAAAAAGCAGAACTTATGCTGCAAATTCGGTTTTAAATTCAGGTAAATGGCAAAAAATAAAAATCACACAAAATGGAATTTATAGATTAACATATGCTCAAATTGTTGCACTTGGATTTCAAAACCCAGCAAATGTTAAAATTTACGGGAATGGTGGCGAAGCTCTTTCTGTTCAAAATAGTGTTTTTAGAAATGATGACTTAGTTGAAAATCCAATAAAGTTTGAAAATGGAATTGATGGAATATTTAATAATGGTGACTATATTCTTTTTTATGCTCATGGTCCAGTTTACTGGAAGTATGACAATGTTAGAAGCATATATTTTCATTATCTTCATCCTTATTCTGATGAATCTTATTATTTTATTACAGATGAAGGTAGTGCTTCAAAACAAATTGAAACATTACCTACAGAAACAACTACTTCAAATATTACAGTAAAATCATTTGATGATTACCTATACCACGAAATAGAATCGGTAAACTTTATTAAAAGTGGAAAATTATGGGTAGGTGAAAGTTTTAATATTGTTCTTTCACACGATTTCAGCTTTAATTTTCCACAAATTAAACCAAACGAACAAGTTAAAATTGCTTCAATGGTGTATGGAAGATCAAGCATTGGTAGTTCTTTTACATTTAATGTTAACGGAACAAATTTAGGCAATGCAAATATTCCAGCAACCTCGCTTACCAGTGTTAGTAGTAACTACGCATGTCCCGAGTTATTCACAAAATCATTTGCTTCGAGCAGCACAAATTTTAATGTAAGTATAACATATAATAAACCAGCACAAGATGGCGAAGGTTGGCTTGATTACATTGACATGAATGTTAGAAAAAATTTAAATATGCTAGGTGGCCAATTACATTTTAGAGATATGGCTTCTGTAGCACCAGTAAATTATGCTGATTTTCAGATTTCAAATGCAAATTCAAATACAATCGTATGGGATGTTACCAATCCGATATCACCATATATTGTTCCAACAACACTAAATGGGAACATACTATCTTTTACTGCAAAATCAGACACATTACACGAATATATAGCTTTTGATGGAACAATTTTTTATTCGCCAGCATCAGTTGGTGAAGTTGCAAATCAAAATTTACATGGATTACCTGCAACCGATATGGTTATTGTTTCTCATCCTGATTTTATATCATATGCAAACACATTAGCAGAATTTCACAGAACTAATGATAATCTTTCTGTTTTAGTAACTACTCCTGAAATTATTTACAACGAATTTTCTTCCGGATCACCTGATGTTACTGCAATAAAAGACCTAATGAAAATGTTTTATGATAGAGCAGGAACTGATACTTCATTAATGCCAAAATATTTATTATTTTATGGTGACGGTTCTTATGATAACAGACATAATTTTTCTACAAACACAAATTTTATTTTAACATTTGAATCTAGCTCTTCGCTATCACCAACAAACTCTTTTTGCACAGATGATTATTTTGGTATGCTCGAAGATTCTGAAGGAGACTACATAGGAGGTTTAGACATTGGAGTAGGCAGGCTTCCAGTAAAAAACACTACAGAAGCCCAGGGATTGCTAAATAAAATAATTAATTATTACAAACCTTCAACCAATGGAGATTGGAAAAACTGGTTAACATTTATTGCCGATGATGAAGACAGTAACGAACACATGACTCAATCAAATTCTTTATGTACATTAGTTGATACTGTTTATTCTTCGTTTAATATTGAAAAAATATTTTTAGATGCTTTCCCTCAAATTACCACTCCAAATGGAGATCGCTATCCTGATGTAAACATAGCCATTTCTAACAGAATGAAAAAAGGAACTTTAATGATGAATTATACTGGACATGGAAATGAAGTAGGACTTGCTCACGAGCATATCATTGGCGTTTCTGATGTTAATTCATGGTCTAATTTTGAAAAACTTCCACTATTTATAACAGCAACTTGCGAATTCAGTAGATATGATGATTATGCAAGAACTGCAGCTGGCGAAATGGTAATATTAAATCCTTCGGGAGGAGCAATTTCAATGTTTACAACAACAAGATTAGTTTACAGTAATTCAAATTTTGCAATAAACACTGCTTTTATAAGCAGAATTTTCAAGAAAGACAATAATGGATTTTATATGAAGCTAGGCGATATTTATAGATTAGCAAAAAATGCAACATCATCATCTTCAGATATTAATAAAAGAAATTTTTCATTACTGGGCGATCCTGCAATTACATTAGCATACCCAAAATATATTGTTGTAACAGATAGTATAAACGGAATATCGGCTTCAAACTTTACTGATACAATTAAGGCTTTAGATAAAATCACAGTTAAAGGACATATACAATATCAGGACGGAACAATTGTTAGCAACTACAATGGAACTGTATATCCAACCATTTTCGACAAACCTATAACAATGTCTACACTAGCAAATGATGGAGGTTCGAAATTCTACTTTAAACTTCAAAACAATATTTTGTACAAAGGAAAAGCATCAGTAAATAATTCATACTTCGAATTTTCATGTGTTATTCCTAAAGATATTCAATATAACATTGGAAATGGAAAAATAAGCTATTATGCTGATAACAATACCATTTTTGATGCACAAGGCTTTACACGTATAAATATTGGAGGAAATTCTTCAGGTAGCATTTCTGATAATGTTGGCCCACAAGTTCAGCTATTTATGAATGATGATAATTTTGTTTATGGTGGAATTACTAATGAAAATCCTGATATTTTCGCAAAACTTAACGACGATAATGGTATAAATACTGTTGGAAATGGCATTGGTCATGATATCACTGCAGTATTAGATGGTAATACCGCAAAAACAATCGTTCTTAATGATTATTACGAAGGAAATTTAAATAATTACCAAAGCGGTATTGTAAGATATCCAATGGCAGGCATTTCAAACGGACAACATAATTTAAAATTTAAAGCATGGGATGTTTGTAATAACTCAACAGAAGCATACACTGAATTTGTTGTAGCAGAAGCTCAGGATTTAACAATTGGCAATATTTTCAATTACCCTAATCCGTTTACAACAAATACTTCATTTTACTTTGACCATAATCAAGAAAACTCAAGTTTAGATGTTTTAATACAAGTATTTACAGTTACTGGTAAATTAATTAAATCTATTAAAACAGTATTAAGTAATGATAGTTTTCATAGTTCACCAATTCCTTGGGATGGACTTGACGATTATGGAGATAAAATTGGAAAAGGAGTTTATGTTTACAAACTCACCGTTAAAACTCCAGATGGAAAACAACAAGAGAAATTTGAAAAATTAGTTATCCTAAGATAATAAATTAAACAAATCTTCGTTTTTAAGCTAATTTGTAGTAATTTTGCAATTACATAATTTAGATCAATTAATTGATTATGAGAAGATTTGTTTTAAAATTGATATCTTTCTGGGTTGTAATAATATTGCCATTTATAGGCTTTTCACAAATTTCGACTCAAGAATTAAATGGACGAGCTGGTGATGTTAACACCATTACAACTGCTGTTCCATTTTTAACAATAGCATCTGACTCAAGAGCAGGTGCAATGGGCGATGCCGGAGTTTCTACAACTCCCGATTTAAATTCACAGCATCACAATCCTTCCAAATATGCATTTATGAAAAATGATTTTGGAATAGCTATTTCATATACTCCTTGGCTAAGACAATTAGTTAATGATATAAACTTAGCATATATAGCTGGTTACAAAAAAATTGGAGGTGGTCAAACTATTAGTAGTTCATTAAGATATTTTTCACTTGGCGATATTACTTTTACCGACCAAATTGGAAATGTAACCGGTCAACACAGGCCAAACGAATTTGCTATTGACTTTGGATATAGCCGTTTACTTGCAAAAAATGTATCGGGATCTATTGCATTAAGATATATTAATTCAAATCTTACAGGCGGATATTCGGGAACTGGGCCGCAAACAAAAGCTGGTCAAGCATATGCTTCAGATGTTTCTTTTTTCTATTTAAAACCAATGGAAGTTCAAAAGAAAAAAGCTGAATTAGGTGTTGGATTAAATATTTCAAATATTGGATCAAAACTTTCATATACTGATAATGCTGATAAAGATTTTCTTCCATGCATGATGAAACTTGGCACATCATATAAAATGGATTTAGATGAATACAATAG
>CAIQJL010000388.1 GCA_903872185.1 uncultured Bacteroidota bacterium
GTGTTGAAACATGGGTATTAGGAACAACTGCTCCAAATACAGGAACTAATGATGCAGAAATTAATTATGATGCAACATTAGCAGCTCAAGATCAGTGGTTAAAATCTCCAGTATTCAACTTGACAAGTTTAACTGCTCCACAAATTTCATTCTTCTGGGATATGAGTTATACATGGGGAGTAACTCCAAACAATAATTATGATATGTTCTTAAAAGGAACTACAGATGGAACAACATGGACAACATTATGGACAGAACCTGCAACTTTTACAGACTGGACATATTATGATACTACTATCACTTTAGCTGCATTTGCTTCAGCAACTACTTTCCAATTTGCTTTTGAATATGTTGGAACAGATGGTGCTGCTTTCTATTTAGATGATATCACAATTGATAATATGACATCAATTAATGAATCTGAATTTGCTAAATCAGTTAAAGTTTATCCTAACCCAACTTTTGGTACAATAAAAGTTAGCAAAGTTAACAATGCAACAATTGAAGTATATGATATAGTTGGTAATAAAGTTGCCGAAAAATCAAATACAAATACTATTGATATTTCTAACCTAACAAATGGTACTTATATGATAAAAGTAATTACCGAAAATCAGGTTATAAATAAAAAGATCAATTTGATTAAGTAGTATAATCTTAATACAAAATAAAAAAACCGCTTCAAAAGAGCGGTTTTTTTATTTTGTTAATGTTTGCAATCTTTATGATCAGTTTTTGTTCCCTCTTCTGGAATCTTACAACAAGGAGGTAAAGCTTCATATGCTATTGGATCTGCTTTAAATTCATCCGCCTGATAACCAATTTTAGTTAAAGCTATTCTTACTTTATCTGGGGTAGTTTTAGTAGGTTTATAAACCACATTCAAATCCTTTGTTACTAAATCAAGATTAGTGCTTACAATACCTGTCTCATATGCCATAGCTTTTTCAATCCTATCTTTACACATTCCACATTGTGCTGATGTTTTAATTTTTAATTCAGCAGTTTTTTGAGCATTTACGCAATTGGTAAATACAAAAAGTGTTATTAACACAAAAACAAAATTTAATTTTCTCATAATTAATTTATTTAAAGTGATTATTTAATTTTAAAACGTAAACCAGCATAAAACATTCTTCCAATAATTGGTCCCCAAATCATTGATGAATCAAAATATTGATTGAAAGGATTTGATGCAGATATTATTGAATTCATTTGAGTGAAATTTGTTAAATTCTCACCACCTACATATACATCCATATGCTTAAACCTTCTTGTAATCTGAGCATGTAATATATAATAAGCAGGGGCCATACTCATCATTTGGTACTCTACAGGATTTGCGATTGTTGACGGCAACATTGTTTTACCTATAAATTGATTTGTAATATCAAATGACCATTTATCAAATTTTGTTGAATATGAAGCTGTGATTAAGCCTTTATAAGGGCTAACCATAGGTTTTTGCATCAACATATTTTCATAAGTTTGTTTAACATCATTATATCTTCCGATTAAAGAAAATTCTAGTCTTTTAATAACTTTAAAAGTAATATTGGCTTGAAAACTATTACTAAAGCTTTGTCCATGTAAATTTGATAAAGTAACTTTTCGCAAATCGCTTTCAATATCAACAATTACTTGATTTACAAAATCAGTTCTGAAAGCATCTAAACTTAATGAGATTTTCTTTTCACCTCCTAATTTTATATCCTGAGTAAAACTAATTCCATAATTCCATGCTTCTTCGGCTTTTAATTTTTCGGAAAATAACCATTGTCTTGAAGAGGCTAATAATCCAATGTTTTCTATTATAGAATGAGGACTACGATATCCTTTTCCGCCAGAAAGTCTTAAAGAAGAATTTTCTGAAAAATTGTATTTAAAATGAAGTCTAGGAGTTAAAAATGTACCATATAACGAATGGTAATCAGCCCTAAAACCTGCAATAACAGACCAAATCTTAGCATGATCATATGTATATTGCATAAAAGCACCTGGAACATTTTCATTTACAATAAAATTCGTATCAAGTGTTGATACTTGAACATGCTCATTGTAACCATCATACATATAACTTCCACCCAGACTAAGTTTATGATCAGAAGTACCTAATATAGTTTGGTATATAATGTTACCATAAAAACTCTTTTGAGTTCCTTCATAATCATTAAGGCCAAAATAAGAATTTTGTTTATGATAAGAACCAACTGTTTGAATACCTATACTTGTTCCAGGCTTTGGTAAAAAGAAACCATGTTTTGCACTTAACTCATATCTTTGTGTAGTTACACCAACTCCATACGAACTTGTTGTTCCTTTATCTGTAGTTGGATTAAAATTCATCTGCCCTCCCAGCCTATCATCATACATAACTTTTAAACCATACTGATTGCAAAATTTACCATCAACTTTATAGTCCAGCCTTTGGTATAAATTAAACTGTTTGCTAACTGGTAAATCAATAAAAGAATCCTTATTCATATCTACCTTTAATGCCTGCATTTCGCCATGTAACATAGTCATTGTAGACAATTTAGGACTTATTTTCTGAGCACCATAAACATTTATTTCACCCTTGCCAGAATTATTACCATATACATTAACATAGAGCTTTTCTGCCTTTTCTGGTTTTTTAAACTCTACATTTATTTGTCCGGTTATTGATTCATAACCATTTATTACAGATGATGTACCTTTTGACACTTGAATTGACTCCATCCATGTTCCAGGAACATAAGACAAACCAAATGGAGCAGCCAAACCTCTAATCATTGGAATATTTTCTGCCATCATCTGGCTATAAATACCAGCTAAACCGAGCATTTGAATTTGCTTAGCTCCAGTAACAGCATCAGAAAAGTTAACATCAACTGTACCACTTCCTTCAAAACTTTCAGATAAATTACAACAAGCCAATCTTTGTAAACCTGTTGTTGAAATCACTTCAGTTTTAATTGCACTCATTTTATCTATATAAGCGGCTTCTTTTCTTGAAGAGACTTCAACCTCCGATAAAATATTTGATTCCTGTAAAACTACATTTAAGTCGGTTTCACTTTCGCTCACTCGAATAGTATCTGTAGCATAACCCACATAACTTACAATTAAATATAATGGGCTTATATTTGGCTTCAGAAGTTTAAATTTTCCACTATTATCTGTAATCGTACCATTTGTTGTACCTTTCCAGACAACACTTGCTGAAGGAATTGGAGAAAATTTAGACTTCTCACCTTCTTTAATTTTTTCGAATACAGTTCCCTTCAAATACTTTTGGCTAAATGAAGAAAAACTGATAAGAAAAATCAAACTTAAAAAAACAATAAATTTCCGTCCCATAAATTTTAAAATAAAAAAGTTTACACAAATAATTAAATACTGATTAATGGACGGAAATCAGATTCTAAATGAATTATTTATAAGAAATATTTGATTTGGTAAATTAGGTGGTGGAATATTATCAAATATGTGAAATGCTGTAGGATATATTTTTTCAAGATATACGCAATCGGATAAAATTAAGTCAGTACTATAAATACCTAATATAAAAGAGTCAAAAATAGAGTTGTAAGTACCTAATTTATAAAAATGCCCATCATTTGAACAACATTGTTTTTCAATTTTAACTTCAGTACCCAAACAACATTCAGGTTCATAAGTATATTTATTACAATTTATTGATGAGAACAAATTCCATTCATCGGAATTACACATATTGCAATGATGGTGAACCAATAAAATACCAGTGCTCGATAAAAGAATTATCAGAGAAATAAAAACTACAGATATTTTAGCTAAAACTTTCATTATACAAATTTACCAAAATTGGCCATAAGACATTCAATATGCCAAAAGGTTTAACAGATATTTATATTTAATTAACAACTATTGTTTTACGAGCAATATTCACATGATTACCATTAATTTCTATAATATAAATTCCAGGTGTTATCTTTTTTAAAGAAATTATTTCTTCTTTCGATTCTATAACATAATTAAAAACTACTCTTCCAGATAAATCTAAAAGCTTTAAATTACCTTTAAAACCATCTGGTCCGGAGTATTTAAAATACAGATTTTCGGTTACAGGATTTGGATAAATATTAATAAAAAAATCATCAACTTCAGTAGAAATTATTTCTTGAGTTATGCTTAACAAACTATCCAACACCCAATTTTTAGGATCAAAAACAATTCCAGTAACTTTTTTATTATTCATATTAATATTAAAAGTCTGTATATTTTGAATTGGACTAATAACTGTAATTATCGAATCTGTATTTGTTTTAACTTTTAATTCAATTGGAATTGTAAATAATGTATTATTAACCGAACTTCCATGATGCTCTAGTTTAACTTTTAAATCACCAAAACCAGTTACTGACGAATCTTGTTGCCATGTCAATTTATAAATTGGAAAACCTTCTCCATAATAATATTGATTAAAAAAATCGTCAAAACTTTTTCCATTTACATTTTCAAAAACATTCTTCACATCCTCACCTGTTAATACACTATCTGCATATTGAGTCTGCATTTGTTTTAACGCAACAAAGAACAAAGAATCTGTATTACTTAAATATCTTAACATGTGAATTACGGCTGATCCTTTCTTATAACTTAAATTTCCATTAAAAATCCTGCCTTCATCCCAGGCTTCTGCAAATGGAATATATACACTTCTTGATGGTTCGAGCTTAGCTTTTATGTGGCAATAATTCATATTAATATCAGCACTTGCCTGCCCATTAGTATATTGTCCAAAAATATATTCTCCATAAGAAGCAAAACCTTCATTTACCCATATATCTTGCCAGTTTGAACAAGTAATATGATCGCCAAACCATTGATGTGTGAGTTCATGAGCAACCAACCATGTATCAAGATATCCAAGTGTTGTCATTGTCTGATGTTCCATTCCCCCACCAACAGGGCAAAGTGCATGTCCGAATTTTTCATCGGGCCAAGGATATGGTCCAAATTTATTACAATAAAGTTCGAACATTGGAGCCATTTGAGCAATATTCCAATTATTATTTATTAAAAACTGAGGGTCCTTATAAATATAATTTTGTATTAATATACTATCTGGATAATTTGCAGGATGAGCATAAACATTAAACTCTTTGTATTCTCCAACTGCAATTGATAACAAATAATACACAATAGGATGATGCTCTTTCCATTCATATCTTACTTTGCCATTACCCATTGGTGTAACATTTGTTAATTTACCATTTGATCCAACTTTTAATATACTATCAACAGTAACGAAAATCCATGCAGAATCAAATCTGTCTGTTAAGTCCTGTTTACATGGCATCCAATCTTTTAAATGAAACGACTCTGACAATGTCCAAGTAATATTTTGATTATAAGTTACTTCGTGAGTATTCTTTAAGCCAGCATTCCAATTTACAGGAGCACCAGGTATTCTGTGATACCAAATTTGAGTTGTAAATAAATTTCCTTGAGTAATTGCAATAGTAGGAAAAACTAAAATAGTATCGTTAGAATAATAAAATGCAGAATTCTGAGAATTTATTTGAATACTATCAACTATAAAATTTGTTGCAAATTCGAAATACACAGTATCAATTGATGATGATTTTGACAACAATGTGTATTTTACAGAACCTCCAATATTTACATTTAAATCATTTGCGAAAATATCTATAAAAACAAATTTTTGATCATACTGATTTAACAAATTTGAAGTTGACTCATTTATTATTTTTTTTTCAACTCTAAACTTTGATTTAAATTGATCAGGTTCCAAAAATTGAGATTTACCAATTAGTGGCAATATCAGTAATGCCAATAACAAATATTTATTGCTCATATAATTTCGTTTTTAGGTAAATAAAATGAAGTAATACTAAAACATCATTCATTAGTCTTTACAAATTTATATGGCTTTTTATTAAATGAATTATTAATAAAATAAATTCCATCATTAAGATCTTTTAAATCTATCTTTTGTGATAGCGTTTTTACATTAACTTTTTTAACAAGTTTTCCTGTAATATCAGTAATTTCAATAATTAAATTTTCATTAAGAAACTCTTCTGGGATCTCAATGTTAATATAATCTTTAACAGGATTTGGATAAAATTTAATTTCATTATTTATTAAATTTACAGAATTACTTAACAATATACTTCCAACTTTATTTACAATCCAGTTATTTGGATCAATTTGGATACTTTGAATAACATGAGGAGTTGTAACATTAAACAATTGATTATTTGAAGTATTATTAAACTTGATGGTTGTATCTCCCCCAGCCCATAAAAATTTAACTTCTAAAGGAAGTTTAAAAAATGGAGTAACAGCAGGCATTGACGAAGTCTGGCTTAATATTAGGCCAACATTATTTGACTGTTGACTCCAAGAAATATTATAAGTTGGATATCCTTCACCATAATACCATTGAGTAAAATAATCAGTAAAATCCATTCCTGACATTGTTTCAAGCACATTTTTAAAATCGGTAGCAGAAGCAACGTTTCCACCATATGTTTGCTGAAAATTCTTTAGTATGTTATAAAACAAAATATCATCATTTAATATAAAACGAATTTGATGAATAATTGCAGCACCTTTTTCATATGTTAATCTATAATCAAAAATTCTCTGTTCATCCATTACGTCTGCAAGAGGAACATAAACACTACCACCTGCATCTGCCATAACATCATCCTGAGTAGTAATAATCATCTGGTCAGCATCAGTTTGAGTCATTAAATTCTGCAAACCAATATAATGCGTATAAGTAGCAAAGCCTTCATTAATCCATATGTCCTGCCAATTTGAACAGGTAACATTGTCACCAAACCACATATGGCCAAGTTCATGAATTACTAATTCAAAATCAAAACTAGATAATGTAGTCATAGTCTGATGCTCCATTCCACCTCCTATTGGTGCAGTTGCATGTCCGTACTTTTCATTTTTAAATGGATACATTCCATATTTTTCAGAAAGTAATTCAATAAAAGAAGGAGTTAAATCAATTACTGATTTAAAATAAGGTAAATAACCGCTATTAGAATATAAATAATTTTGAATTAAAATTGAATCAGTAATTCCTGCAGGATGTGCATAAATGTTATATTCCTGATAATTTGAGATAGCTATACTTGGCAAATAATAATTTATTGGATAATATGATTTCCATTCATACCTTAATTTATTTCCAGGAACCGTAACAATGTTCTTTAATAAACCATTTGATCCTACTTTTAAAGTGTTAGGACAAGTTACAAACACATAAACAGAATCAGCTTTATCAGATAATACCTGCTTGCAAGGAAACCAATCTTTTGCATGGTAAGATTCGCTAAGAGTCCAAGTTATTTGACTTCCCCAGTTTGGTGAATTTCCATTACTTATTCCACTTCCTGTTGAAGTACCATGATAATATACTTTAGCTGAAAAAGATGATCCTACTGGAAGTGACGATGGTAAAACAACTGTTATTTCATCATTGGTATGAGTTGAAGTTCGTTTTACATTATTAATAATAACAGAATCAACTACAAGAGAATTAATTAATTCTAAAACCAAAGTCGACAAAGGGTTATTAACTACAACAGCATTAACAGTTCCATTACCTGAAATTGTTTTTGTTGTATTTGTGGCATTTATATCAATTTTATAAAACGTTACGTCATAATTATTTAATAAAGGATTATCAGCTTTTACCATTCTTGTTTCAAAGTGTTTACCTTCAAATGAAGCTTTATGATATTCTGAGATTCTTTGTCCGAATAAAAAATTTGCAAACAGAACTGACAATGTAATAGTTAAAATATTTTTCATTTTTTTAAATTTAAAGTATGAAGATACAGTTTTTTCAAAGTCAAGACTACAAAAAATGATGAAAGGTGCAAAAAAATGAAAGTTTTTTTTACTCTCGCTATTATTTATTAATGAAAATATTGACGAAAATATTTTAATAATATTTTAATTAGTACAAAAACTATTATAAAATGAAGGTTGTAGATTAAAAGGATTATAAATCCTTTTTTATTTAAATCGGGATTAAAAATCCCGATTTGCTATGGAAAACAAGATATTTATTACTTTTGTTTTCAAGGATTTTATAATAAATAAACACAAATGGAAGCATTAGATTGTATACTAAGCCGTAGAAGTATTCGCAAATACACAAATGAACCTGTAAATGAAAAAGACATTGAGCTTTTATTAAAAGCGGCATCATATGCACCATCGGCAAACAATTACCAGCCATGGCAATTTATAGTAATAACTAAAAGAGATTTGTTAAATAAATTATCAGTTGTGCATCCTTATGCTAAAATGTTAACTCAGGCACAAGCTGCAATAATGGTTTGTGGCGATTATGATATACAAACCGAACTAGGTTATCAGGTTGTTGATTGTTGTGCAGCTACTCAAAACATATTGTTAGCAGCAAATTCTATTGGTTTGGGTTCTGTTTGGTTAGGATTATATCCAAGACAAGAAAGAATTAATGACATGAAAAAACTTTTTGATTTACCAGAAAACATTACTCCAATATCACTTGTTGCTATTGGGCATCACCTTGAAGAAAAACCTATACCTGAAAGATTTAACAAAGAAAAAATACATCGAAATAACTGGTAATTATTGCAATTTACCCTGCAAGTATACCGATTCTATAACATTATTCCCAAAGGAATAAGGAATAAACTCGATAGATGAAATTGGCTTTGTAATAATAAAACTGGCTGCTTTACCAATAGATATTGTACCTAATTGCTCCGAAACTCCCATTGCATAAGCAGAATTTATCGTAACAGCATGTATAACTTCTTCTGGTAACATTTTGTAATTAATGCATCCCATCGACATTATTAAATTCATATTTCCCGATGGAGATGAACCAGGGTTATAATCAGAAGCAAGCGCCACAGGCAAACCAGCATCAATCATTTTACGTGCTGGAGCTAAAGGCATATTTAAAAAGAATGCTGCACCAGGCAATATTGTAGGCATAGTATCTGAATCTAATAAACATGCAATTTCTTCATCGCCGGTATATTCAATATGATCGACAGATAACGCACCATATTTTACCCCAACCTGAATACCACCAGATAATGCTAATTCATTAGCATGAATTTTAGGACGCAAGCCATGTTTAATGCCAGCCATTAAAATTCTTTCGGTTTGTTCTGGAGTAAAAAAACCTTTATCGCAGAATACATCAATATAATCGGCCAACTCCTCTCCTGCTACAACCGGAATCATTTCATTAATCAACAAATCAATATAGCCTTCATGGTCTTCTTTAAATTCTACAGGAATTGCATGAGCTCCAAGAAATGTTGATTTTATTTTCACTCTTGATTCTTCTTTCATTTTACGAATTACCCGAAGCATTTTAAGCTCACTTTCAGTATTTAAACCATATCCACTTTTTATTTCAATGGCACCGGTACCAAGTTTTATTACTTCATTTAAACGACCCATTGATTGTTCAAATAATTCCTCTTCAGAAGTTTTTTGAATAAGTTTTGCAGAATTTAATATTCCACCTCCTCTTTTTGCGATATCCTCGTAACTAAGACCTTTAATTTTATCTACAAATTCTTTTTCACGACTTCCTGCATATACAATATGTGAATGCGAATCGCACCATGTAGGAAGAACATATTTTCCGGTTGCATCAATAATTTTATTAGACATTGAAAAATAACGTTCACGTTTTAAATTCATGTCTTCCATAGGACCAAAGTCCATAATACGACCACCTTCTACATATAAAAAAGCATCTTTAATTATAGGTAATTTTGACATTTGTTTACCACAAACTTTTAGCCGTGCTTTTGGCTCTGCCTGAATTAGTTCTTTAATGTTAATTACAAGAAAATTCATAATTCTAAATTAAAAGATGTTTTTTATAACTTTCAAAAATAACTATTAATATTAAATACAAAAAGTTATTTTTGTGAATAATCTAATTAAATAATATGTTAAAGAAAATACCGCATACATACGTAATTGTTTTTTTCATAATTATTTTTGCTGCAATACTTACATGGATAATTCCAGGTGGTGAATTTACCCGTCATACTGTTAATGTTAATGGTATAGACAGAGAAGTTGTTATAAATAACTCTTTTCATTATACCCAAAACCAACCTCAAACCTGGCAAATATTTTCAGCTTTTTTTACAGGCTTTGAAAAACAGGCTCATATCATAATATTCATTTTAATAATTGGTGGTGCTTTCTGGATTATGAATAGTACTAAAGCAATTGATATTGGAATAATGTCATTTTTAAAAGCATCAAAAAATTTAGAACATTGGAAAATAATTAAAAAAATAGGCATCAATAATATTTTTATTGTTGTTATAATGCTAATATTTAGCGTTTTTGGAGCCGTATTCGGCATGAGCGAGGAGACAATTGCCTTTGTAATAATATTTGTTCCATTGTCTATTTCTATGGGTTACGACTCAATCGTAGGTGTATGTATGTGTTATTTGGGAGCACATCTTGGTTTTGCTGGCGCATTATTAAATCCGTTTACAATTGGAATTGCACAGGGAATTTCACAAATTCCACTTTTCTCTGGAATTGAATATAGATTTTTTTGCTGGATAATTATTTCGGCAATAGGTATTTCTTTTGTTTTATGGTATGCAAACAAAATAAAAAAGAATCCCAAAATTTCAATAATGTATAACGAAGATGAATATTGGAGAGTTAAACACTCAGAATCTTCAGAAGAAATTGAATATAAAAGACCTATTAGCGGATGGGTATCATTTATTTTATCCTCAGTTTTATTAATTACTGTTTCTTATTTATATCCTTTAACAAAGCTCTCTATTGGTGATAAATTTATTATTTTACCAATATTACCAATAGCTACTGGTCTATATGTGATTACAAGTTTTTTTAGCATGCGTAAATCAGTACATTTCTTCATTCTTAACATCCTTATGTTTACAATGTTATTTTTAATAATAGGCGTAATGGGTTATGGATGGTATGTTATGGAAATAGCTACTTTATTTCTAGTAATGGGACTTTTATCTGGAATTGCTTTTGGTTTTGGTTCTACCGAAATAGTAAAAAGTTTTCTTGAAGGAGCTAAAGATATTATGTCTGCTGCCTTAGTTGTAGGTTTAGCCGGTGGAATTATAGTAGTATTAAACGAAGGAAAAATAATTGATACTATATTATATGGTGCTGCAGAATCGTTACGTGATCTTGGTAAAGTAGGTTCTGTTAGTATGATATATTTAATTGAAACAATGTTAAATATCTTTATCCCATCAGGAACAGCAAAAGCTGCACTTACAATGCCTATAATGTCACAATTCTCAGACTTAATTGGAATTTCCAGACAATCTGCTGTAACTGCATTTCAATTTGGAGGTGGATTCACAAATATGATTACCCCTACAAGTGGTGTATTATTAGGTGTATTAAGTATGGCAAAAATACCATACGGAAAATGGTTTAAATGGATGCTCCCATTAATGATAGTACTTTTCTTATTGGGATTTGTATTATTACTTCCAACTGTATTAATGAAGCTAAATGGATTTTAAATTTGTTATGAAAAAAAACAGAATATATATAAATAAAAAAAAAAAAATGAATAAACTTATTTTTTCTCTATCAATGCTTCTTGTAAGTATTTCATCTGTAATAGCACAAGATGCAGAAGGTTGTAAAGACCATCCATTATTTAACAGAATGCCAAATTATACTATAAGGGAATGTGCTGCAAATTTTGGTGTTACTGATCTTGTTATGACTGATGGCAATACAAAAACTATTGAAGGATACAAAACCACGGTTACTTATGATTTTAATACTGAAGGAGGAAAACAAGCATATTCTTTTTATCAGGTTGTAAAGAACTACGAAAATGCTCTTGCAAAATATAGTGTGAAAAGAATTTATTTGGCTTCACAATATGCAACATTATTTTGTAAATCTGGAGGGAAATCTATTTGGATTGGCATTGAAGCTGCTTCAGATGTTGCAGAATCATATACTCTTATAATAATGGAAATTGAAGAAATGAAACAAGATATTCAAGCTTCTGCAATGCTTGATGCAATAAATAAAGACGGATACATTGCATTAGACATACTTTTTGATACTGGAAAATCTACTATAAAAGCAGAATCACTTCCAATCGTTGATCAGATATACGAATTACTAAATAATAATTCAGCATTAAAAGTTAGTATCGAAGGTCACACCGATAATGTTGGAGATGCTGCAAGTAATAAAAAACTTTCAAGCGACCGTGCAAAATCTGTTATGAATGCGTTAACTGCAAAAGGAATTGTTGCTACCAGATTATCATTTGTAGGCTGGGGACAAGAAAAACCTGTTGGTGATAACCGCACAGATGTAGGAAAAGCTCAAAACAGAAGAGTGGAAATTGTAAAGAAATAAGATTAGTTCTTACTTTATTATAAAAGCTATAACAATTTATAAAATAATTGTTGTAGCTTTTTTATTTAGAGACTAAATCAAATTCTTGAGCATCAATTATTGGCAAAGTATAAAACTCTCCTATTTTCATGTTCTTTTTGTGAACAATTACTTCATTATCAATTTCAGGTGAATCGAATTGTGTGCGTCCTATATAAACATCATTTTCTTTTCTGTCAATAATTACTTCCTGAGTGGTACCAACCTTGTTTTTATTTAATTCTAAAGAAATATCCTGTTGAATTTGCATTATTTCTGAAACTCTGGCATTTTTCAATTTTTTAGAAATTGAATCTTTCATTTTGTTATACGAATGAGTTCCTTCCTCGTGAGAATATGGGAACACTCCTAGCCTATCAAATTTAAAATCTTTAACAAATTGTTTTAATTCAGCAAAATCTCTTTGTGTTTCACCAGGGTGGCCAACTAATAATGTAGTGCGAATTGCAATATTTGGTACATTGTTGCGTAATTTCTGCAACAAATCAATAGTTGATTTCCTATCTGCTCCCCTACGCATTATTTTCAGCATTTTATCGCTAATATGCTGTATTGGAATATCCACGTACTTGCAGACTTTGGGGTTATTTGCTATTACACTAATTAATTCATTATTAAAATACTTAGGATAAGTATAATGTAATCTTATCCATTTAATTCCATCAATTTCTGAAAGCTCAGTTATAAGTTTTGAGAGTGCTGGCTTTCCATAAATATCGTATCCATAAAAAGTCAAGTCCTGAGCAATAAGTATTAATTCTTTTACACCTTGTTTTGCTAACGATACTGTTTCAATTTTTAATGATTCAATTGTTCTTGAAACATATTCTCCACGAATTGACGGAATAGCACAAAATGAACATTTTCTATTACAACCTTCAGAAACTTTTAAATATGCATAATGTGACGGAGTAGTAAGTAATCTAAAATCTCCGTCTTCGCTATAAATATTCACTGTTTTTAAAATTGCTCTTCTGATTTCTTTTTGTTCTTTTACTCCAAAAATAAAATCAACTTCAGGAATTTCTTTTACTAATTCTTCTCTATATCGTTCAGTTAAGCAACCAAATACAATAAGAGTTTTTACATGTCCCTGATTTTTTAATTTAACACCTTCCATTATAGTGTTAACCGATTCTTGCTTTGCATCAAAAATAAATCCACAAGTGTTTATTAGTAAGACATCTGCCTTCTCAACATTCTGACTATGACTTAGCTTAAAATTTTCGGGATTAAAACCACCCAAAAGAAATTCAGAATCAACGGAATTTTTTGCACAACCGAGTGTAACAACAGAAATAGAAATTTTTTTAGACATTAATATATTATCTGATTTTTATACTTATTGTCATTCTGAGTGAAACGAAGAATCTATGTTCGAACTAGATGCTTCACTATGTTCAGCATGACAAAACAAGAGATATTAATTAAAAAGCGATTCAACATATTCCTGTTTATTGAATATCATCAAATCATCAAGTTTTTCGCCAACACCAATATATTTTACAGGAATATTAAATTCGTGAGAGATACCAATTACTACTCCACCTTTTGCAGTTCCATCAAGCTTTGTAATACATAAAGCATTTACTTCTGTTGCGAGTGTAAATTGTTTTGCCTGTTCAAATGCATTTTGTCCGGTTGATCCATCAAGTATTAATAAAATTTCATGAGGAGCATCAGGAATTACCTTTTTCATCACATTTTTTATCTTAGTAAGCTCATTCATTAAGTTCACTTTGTTATGAAGCCTACCTGCTGTATCTATTATTACAACATCAGCATCATTTTTAACAGCAGATGCAAGTGTATCATATGCAACAGAAGCTGGATCCGAACCCATTTGCTGCTTAATTATTGTTACTCCTACTCTTTCTGCCCAAATTGTTAACTGGTCAACAGCAGCTGCTCTGAATGTATCTGCAGCTCCAAGATAAACTTCCTTTCCTGCATTTTTAAAATGATTAGCAAGTTTTCCAATTGTAGTAGTTTTACCAACTCCATTTACACCTACAACCATAATCACATATGGCTTGTGCTCATTCATAAAATCTAAAGAAGAAACCCCAGGATCTTTCATCAAAAGAGCTATTTCTTCTTTAAGAACGGTGTTTAATTCACTAGTATTTATTACTTTATCTCGAGCAACACGTTGTTCGATTCTTTCAATAATTTTTAAAGTTGTAGTTACACCAACATCAGATGAAATTAGAATTTCTTCAAGGTTATCAAGTACTTCATCATCAACTTTAGATTTACCAATAACAGCACGCGCAAGTTTTTTAAAAACACTCTCTTTGGTTTTCTCTAAACCTTTATCAAGATTTTCTTTTCTCTCTTTTGAAAACAAACCAAAAAAAGCCATAATTTTAAATTTTCACAAAGTTATTAAAATATAAGCATATAACGCTATCAATACTAAACAAAAAAAGCTTTCTTCGTTTAGAAGAAAGCTATATAAAATAATAAAATGATATTACTTTTTAGTTAAAAACTCTTTTACAAGATCAGAAACTATAATATCTTCTTTAAATTCGTAAGCTCCTGTTTTTTGGGATTTTACCATGCGAATTACTTTAGTAAAATCTTTTCCTGTACCACCTTTTTTAAAGGATGCAACTACTTTCTTTGCCATATTATACTATTATTTAATTTCTTTGTGAACAGTAACTTTCTTTAAGAAAGAATTATATTTTTTTAATTCAAGACGTTCAGTAGAATTCTTTTTATTCTTAGTTGTAACATATCTTGATATTCCTGGAACTCCGCTTGTTTTTTGCTCTGTGCATTCAAGAATTACCTGAACACGATTTCCTCTTTTTGCCATAATTCAGCTTGATTTAATAAGTTTTAATACGTCCCTTAGACTGAGCTTTTTTCAAAGCATTTTTAAGTCCATTTTTAGTAATGGTTTTAATTCCATTAGCAGATACTCTAATTTTTACCCAACGATTTTCTTCTTCTAAAAAGAATCTTTTGATAAAAAGGTTTGGATAAAATTTTCTTTTTGTACGGTTATTTGCATGCGAAACATTGTTTCCAACAATTGTTCTTTTTCCCGTAATTTGACATACACTCGCCATATTCTGATATAATTATTTCAATTTTTCTTTAAAACGGACTGCAAAATACGGTATTTTTATTCAAATAATCAAACATTTTATTAGTTTTTTAAATGCAGTAAACTAATACTTTAGTCAATTATTGATTTTCTAAGCATATCTAAAGATGTAATAGAAGCCCTTAAAATATTTCTAACTCGGTCGTTACCAAACATAAATTTATGAGCAATTATATTTTTTTGCGAAGCAATGGCAATCCAAACTGTCCCAACAGGTTTTTCATCAGTTCCACCATCTGGTCCAGCAACTCCAGAAATAGCAATAGAATAATCAGTTTTAAAGATTTCCCTGATATTATTGGCCATCTGAATCACAACCTGTTCGCTTACAGCACCATATTTCACTATTTCTTCCTTATTAACTTTTAAAATATCAGTTTTAATATCGTTAGAATAAGCAACAACAGATCCTTTAAAATATTTTGAGCTTCCCGAAACAGATGTTAACAACTGTGCGATTGTTCCACCTGTGCAACTTTCTGCGGTACTAACGGTTTTATTATTTTCAATTAACAACTTGCCTATAAATTCTTCTAATTTAATATCACCAACAGCAAATATTTTATCTGGAATTATTTTATAAAGCTCATCTATTGAGTTATTTATTTGATCGAGGCCATTTACACAATTCTGGTTTGCAGTAATCCTTAATCTAACAATTCCAGGTTGAGGCAAATATGCCAAGCTTAAATTATTATCTTTTAATTTATTTTCCCATAATTTGATTTTATCCGCCAGAAAAGATTCTGCAATTCCTGAGGTCATAACAGTTTGAGAAAATATTTGTGGTAAATTAAAATGATTTTTTAAATAAACATTTAACTGTTTTTCGAAAATATTTTTCATTTCGAAAGGAACACCCGGTAAAGAAACCAGCACAAAACTATTTTGTTTAAAAGCCATTCCAGGCGCAGTTCCAAGTTCATTAAAAAGCACATCACAATTTTCAGGAAGATCTGCTTGTTGTAAATTTAAATCTGTTATTGGTAAATTCCTTTTATTAAAAATTGTGCTTATGTGATTTTCAATTTCTTTATTTCTTTTTAAGCCAGTTTTAAAAAAATCGCATAATACATTTTTAGTTATATCGTCATTTGTTGGCCCTAAACCACCAGTAACTATAACTAAATTAACATTTTCAGAAGCATTTTTAAAAGCAGAAATTATGTCATTATATTTATCAGAAACAGTAACAATTTTTTCCACCCAAAAACCCAATTCAGTTAATTTCAAAGCCAGCCATGAAGCATTAGTATTTTCAACCTGACCAATTAATAATTCATCACCAATACAAATTATTTGAGCCTTATTGTTCATTTAAAATTTTCGAATTAGAATTTAATTATTGTAGTTTGTTCCGCCGTGGCAGATTGAGTTTTGTAGTTTAAGAAATTTAATTCTTTGCAAAACTGTTGGGTGCGAATAGTGAAAAAACACATATAATGGATGCGGTGTTAAATTACTCAAATTATTTACAGTTAATTTTTTAAGAGCAGAGATCAAATGTTCAGCATATCCGTATTCTGCAGCAAATTTATCGGCAGCATATTCGTTTTTTCTGGAAATTATTGTGTTTGTCATTCCCAAAATCATAGAAACAGGAGTGTATAAAATACCAAATGCAATAATTGAAATATGAAATGCAGGCATAGAAACTCCAAGCGCTTGGGACATCAATGGGTTGTCAAGGAAAAGTGAAAGAATGAATAACATTATACCAGTTTGAAAAAAAGAAAGTATCAATCCCGAATAAACATGTTTCTTTTTATTATGACCAATTTCATGAGCAAGTACAGCCACAATCTCGTTTACTGAAAGATCATTTATTAAAGTATCATACAAAACTATTCGCTTTTTGCTTCCAAGTCCAGTAAAATATGCATTTGCTTTTGAAGATCTTTTTGATCCATCAATCACATATATGTCTTTTAATGAAAATCCTGCTTTATCGCTAAATTCTTTAATTGCCGACTTCAAATCTCCTTCTTCAAGTGGTTTTTGTTTATTAAAAAGTGGAACTATTAAATTTGAATAGAACAATAAAAAGAATAGTGAAATTGCAACAAATAGCAAGAATGTATATATCCAAAACATTTCTCCGGTTTGTTTATAAAACCAGAATACTGCGAGTAAAACAGGTGCACCAATAACAATACTTAACAACCATGACTTTAATTTATCAAAAATAAATATTTTTGCAGATGTTTTATTAAATCCAAATTTTTCTTCGATTACAAATGTATCGTATATATTAAAAGGCAACGATAGTAAATCGAAAGTAAAAAACATTATACCAAAGAAAACTAAAATCACAAGTCTATCGTCAGTCACCAATTCTCTTGCAAGTGAATCTACATATGCAAATCCATAAAAAAACAACATTGAAACACTTAAAATAAAACCAAAATAGCCTTCTAGCAATCCAAACTTATAATTAGTTCGTTGGTAATTATATTGATTTAAATATTTCTCATTATCGTATATATTTTCAGCCTCTTGCGGTTGTGTAGAAGAAAGATTTTTGTAATTTAAATAGTCAAGAATTTGTTCAAAAACAAAACCCAGAATTACTATGCCTAAAATTATTATTAATATTATTTGTGGAGTCATTTTATTCCATTTGCTGTTTTAGCCTTTCCTGATCACTTTTTCTTTTGTATAAAATATTTGAATAAGACCTTGCTTGATTATTTCCATAATCAGAATAAGCTTTATTACACCATTCAATTGCTAGATCAAGTTTTCCATCCATTTCAGATGCAAGTGCCAAATTATATGCAGCCCAACCTCCCACTTTTTTCTTTGGGTCATTTAAAGATGCTTGCCATAATTCTGCTGCCTCGTTCCAATTATTTGTTTGCACTTTTCTCTTTGCAGTTTCCATTTTATCGTTTCCTTTAACAAAATACATTCTGCTAACATTTACCCATGTTGGCGAAATTCTTTTTGAATATTGTTGACCTGCATAGTAACCTGCTTCAATAGTTGCATTTCTCTGGCTAGGTAAATGACTAACAGCTTCTTTTTCGTTTTCACCAGTTTTATCCCAGTTCATGCCGTCAACATAAACGTTTTGATCTATAATTCTTTTTTGTTTTGGCTCATAAATTCTCCAGCCTGCATTTATTGAAATTCCCAAATGAGCATAAAACTCCAAATAACTAACCTGTTTTCCTTCAACTGTTTTTGTTAAAGTTTTTGAATTAACATTATGCGAAGCATTTGAATCAAATGTTTCTAAAACTAATAAAGCATCAACTTTATTGTCAGTACAAATTTGTTCAACCTGCGACCATTCAAGAGGAATAGGCCATTTAGAAGTTCCGGTTCCTTTTAGTTCTATATTTCCAGGAACTGTTAAAGTAAATCTTGGAGAGGAAGCCAATGAATTTGTTAATCCATCAATAGTTCTTTTTGAAGCATCTCTGTCAACAAATAACCCTTCACCTGTAACAACGCCTTCTAAAACATTATTTAAACCTTGTCCTTTTGCTGGCAAACTTCTGTTTATTGCTGCAAGGCTTTTAATACTTAGAGGAACATTAATATCAGCTGGTTCTAGCACTTGTATCGATATTGAAGAAGTGCGACATGAGTTTAAAAAAACTACTGAAATTAAAATAACAAATAAAAAAAGTTTGCTCATATTATTAGTTTTTTAATTAAATTATTAAGTCACCCTGAGGTTCTCGAAGGGTGTTTCTAAACCCTCCGCCCACTGTTTCGAGTGCCTCAACATGACCAAACGCGTTACTTTTTAACATTTAAATGCATTAATAACTACCAAAATACTTACGAATAAACCATTCAAAGCTTAAAAGTAAAACAAGAACAAAGAAAATTATTTTGAAATTTATTAATTCTGCCAATTTCTTTTCGGTATAAGAAACCGAAACAATATCCTTATTCTTTGTTATTTCAACCGCCAAAGAATTCATTGAATTTACATCGTAACATTTGCCATTATTTTTAACTGCTAATTGTTCCATTAATTTCTTATTAGCAACTAGTTTTGCACTTTCAATATTAACCGATGCCACAACAAATTTTCCAGATTTTGTATATTTCTTATCTCCAAGTTGAGTTGATGATATGTAATTATAATCGCCAGGAGGAAATGTTCCAGCATTTAGACTATAAAACTGCCCTGTTTTTGAGAATGTATAAGAGAACTTCTTTTTCTCTGAATTTGTAATATCAATAATAACATCTGGTTCATTTACTGGCTCAAAATTATCATTATACAACTCTGCGCCAAATAATAACGGTTCATTTTCGAAATAAATATTTTTGTATGTCACATTAAACTTCTCTTTTTTTATTTTAAGAGTTAAATACTGCACAGTTTTATTTATAATTTCATTGAAGGCATCATGATTAGAATTATTAAAATAATCTTTTAATCGCCATCTCCAATACCCTTCACCACATATAATTCCAACTCGTGAATCATTAAAATTATCGAAGAATAGAACTAATGGTTTTGATGTTGAGATTGATTTTATTCTTTGTTGAAAAAGCACATAACCTCCTGAATTGGCTTTATAATCACCAAATGGAACATTTAATGGTGGATAATCCTTCATTGCATCTTGCAAATTCTGAGGAAACTGAAATTGCACAAAAGAATTATTTAATAATGGATATGCCTCATCATATTTCTGACTGGTTTGATTTATTTGTAAACCAGTTGAAATTCTGTTAAATGCAGTTATTAAAGTTTGAGAACCAATTGAAAATAACATTGGCACTTTTGAATTAATTGCAGTCTGAATTATTTGCGTAGCAGCATTCGTTTTTGAAGGTAACTGATGTAAAATAATTAGATTATAATCAGTAATATTTCCTTTAAAATCATCAACTACAGAATATGTTACATCAAAGTTGGGATTAGTCTCAAGTGCTGACCTTAAAGCACCAGCATCAGGATGAGGCGAATTTACAAGTAGAAGTACTTTTTGTTTTGAATCTAAAACTTCAACAACAATATCTCGATAATTATTAACTGTGGTTATTTCACCAGGCTTTGGTGTTACCGAAATTAAATAATGCTGTAAACCAGGTTCATCAGCTTTAATCTCAAATAAGATTTCATCAGTATATTCATCAGTTTTAACTATGTTCTGATAATTTGCAATTATGTTTTTATTGTGAGTTACATTAACTTGTAAGTTTTCTCCTTTACACTTATCGCTTTTAACAATTAATTTAATTGAAAAAGAATTTCCTTTAAAAACGACTTTATTAAAAATAATATCTTCAATTCTGATATCTTTTCTTGGAGTTGTATCTCCTAAGACAATTGCATAAATTGGACAATTTAAACCAGATTGAATATATAAAGGATTTATTCCTGCATTATATAAACCATCAGAAGCAACAACTATTGCTCCTACATTTTTATTAGAACAAGTAGCTTGTATATAATCAAATAACTTTGAAAAATCTGTTCGTTTATCTTCGAAATTTATTGAATCATAATTTCTTGCATTATCACCAAAATTAATTTTAACAATTTCATAATTATCAGAAAAACTTTTAATTAAATCTGAATACTCTTTCTGAAATTTAGTTTGATAATAAACCGAATCATTTGCCATTGCAACAGATTTACTATTATCAACTGCAAAAACTAAAATTGGCTTCTGAACATTAGTTGAAAAATACCTAAACATTGGGGAAAGAAGAAAAAAAGCTAGTACCAGAACAACAATAAACCTGAAAGCTCTAATTAAGTACTTTAGAAATCTAGGAATTTCTTCAATCGAATTATCTTTTCTGTAAAAAAACCATGAATATAAAAATGCAATACCTATGCAAGGTATTAATAACCACAATGTATTTTCGGTAATTAAACTGAATAGTAACATTATAAAATACTGAACATTATTTAAAAACTTTGTTTAAAAAATCAAGATTTTGCCTACAATCCCAAACTAAAAGTATTACGAGCTCATCATGTTTAATTTGATAAAATATTTTGTATTCGCCTTTAATTAAAACCCTTATATCTTTAAAATCTGTTTTTATTCCTAAAAAGGGATGATCTAAAAGTAACTTGATTATTTCGTTAACCTCTTTATTTAACTTTCTACTGTATGTTTTTGATTTATTTCGCTCAATATAAAATTCAAGAATGCTAGTAAATATTGCATAAGCTTTACTTGTCCAAATTACTCTTCTAACCATTTTTCATTTCTTGAAAACAAATCATCATTCGTAATTACCTTATTTAATGAATATTCAGATATACTTTCTTTTACAATCGATTTCTCAAAATCTGAAAGCTTATATAAACTTGATTCAGAACCTTTAATTAAAATACTATTTAAATAATCTAGTAATTGATTATCACTAGTATTTAAAACTTGCCTGATTATGCTATTTTGCAATTCTGTTCTATTCATTATTGTATTTTTCACAAATTTACTTTTTTTTACTATAAATAAAAAGCGTAGTCATTGAAAACTACGCTTAATTTAAGCCACATTTTTGTAACTTAAAAGTACATTAATTTTTTGTTATGTTTGCATAGCTCCACAAACGTGAAGAACCTGTCCACTGATATACGAGGATAAATCGCTTCCAAAGAAAACAACAACCTTCGCTACTTCTTCTGGAGTTCCGCCACGTTTAAGAGGTATCTTCTGGAACCACTCATCTATAACTTCTTGAGAAAGAGTTTTTGTCATATCGGTAACAATAAAACCTGGAGCAATTGCATTACAACGAACATTTCTACTTCCTAGCTCTTTTGCTACAGATTTAGTAAATCCAATTATACCTGCTTTTGATGCTGCATAATTTACCTGACCAGCATTTCCACCAACACCAACTACTGAACTTATATTTACAATTGAACCCGATCTTTGTTTAAGCATATATTTTTGAACAGCCTTAGTCATATTGAAAACCGATTTTAGGTTTACATTAATAACCATATCCCATTGTTCTTCAGACATTCTCATTAAAAGAGCATCGCGAGTTATTCCAGCGTTATTTACTAAAACATCTACAGTTTGAAAATCCTTTACTACTTCGTCAACTAAAAGTTGTGACTGCTCATAATTACTTGCATCAGAAGCATATCCTTTTGCTTTTACACCTTTAGCCAATAATTCTTTTTCTAAAGAAAATAAAAAATCATCCGCCTTTAAATCTGTAAATGCCACTGAAGCACCTTCATCAGCACAGCAAATAGCAATAGCTCTTCCTATTCCACGTGATGCACCAGTTACAATTACTGTTTTTCCACTTAATAAACCCATCTTATATAATGATTAATTGTTAATTATAAATGACAATAAATAATTTCAAATTACGGATTACAAATATTTTTTACAAATTAATGTAATCTATAATTATTTATTAGTTTGTAACAGCTGACATTGCTTCGTGCATTACCTTACCAATATGAGCTGGAGATTCAACAACATGAATTCCACATTCACTCATTATTTTCATTTTAGCTGCTGCAGTATCTTCGGCACCGCCAACAATTGCTCCTGCATGTCCCATTCTACGTCCTTTTGGAGCAGTTTGACCAGCAATAAATCCTACAACTGGTTTAGTACCATGAGCTTTTATCCAACGAGCAGCTTCAGCCTCTAAATTGCCACCTATTTCACCTATCATAACTATACCATCAGTATCTGGGTCATTCATAAACAATTCAACAGCTTCTTTAGTTGTTGTACCAATAATAGGATCGCCTCCAATTCCAATTGCAGTTGAAATACCTAAACCAACCTTTACTACCTGATCAGCTGCTTCGTATGTAAGAGTTCCGGATTTTGAAACGATACCAATCTTTCCTTTTTGGAAAATGAAACCAGGCATGATACCAACTTTTGCTTCTCCAGGAGTAATAATTCCAGGACAATTTGGACCGATAAGTCTAACGTTTCTATATTGCAGATATTCTTTTACTTTAACCATGTTACTTATAGGAATACCTTCAGTGATTGCAACAATTAATTTTACGCCAGCATCAGCAGCTTCCATTATTGCATCTGCACAAAAAGAAGCAGGAACAAAAATAATAGAGACATCAGCACCAGTTTCTTTAACTGCATCGGAAACAGTATTAAAAATAGGCCTATCTAAATGTTTTTGACCACCTTTTCCTGGAGTAATACCTCCAACAACATTAGTTCCGTATTCGATCATCTGACCAGCATGAAAAGTTCCTTCTCCACCTGTGAATCCCTGAACAATTACTCTAGAATTTTTATTTACTAAAATACTCATGGTTGTGTTTTTTTAATTATATCGCAAAATTAATTTTTTCTAGATAAAATTCTATGATATTTTAATACGATTTGAAATAATTTACCCATAAAATGCATTTCAAACAATTATCTTTGCTAAATTTTTAATTAAAATGGTTGATAATTCGGTTATTTGTGCACTAGCTACACCTCAAACTACATCTGCAATAGCTGTCATTAGAGTTAGTGGAAATAACTGTTTTGAAGTTGTTAGTAAAATTATTTTATTTAATAACTCTAAAAAAGATCTTAACTATTTAAAAGGATACACTATTCATCGAGCTCAAATAATTGACAATGAAGAAATTATTGATGATATTTTAATCAGTATTTTTAAAAATCCTCTATCATACACTGGAGAAGACATGATTGAGATTTCTTGCCATGGCTCAACCTATATTCAGCAAAGAATTATTAATCTTTTAACTTTAAATGGCGCAAGGCTTGCATCACCTGGTGAATTTACTCTTAGAGCCTTCCTGAACAGCAAAATAGACCTATCTCAAGCCGAAGCGATTGCTGACTTAATTTCTTCGCAAAACAAGGCTTCGCATGATATTGCAATGAATCAGGTGCGTGGTGGATTTAAAAAAGAGCTCGATATTTTAAGAGAAAAACTTTTAAACCTAGTTTCATTAATTGAACTTGAACTTGACTTTTCAGAAGAAGATGTAGAATTTGCTGACAGAACTATTTTATCAAATACTATTGAAGAACTTTTAATTAAAATTAAACGACTTAAAAACTCATTTGAACTTGGTAATGCAATTAAAAATGGAATTCCAGTTACTATTGCCGGAAATACCAATGTTGGAAAATCGACTTTACTTAATGCAATACTAAATGAAGAAAAAGCCATAGTATCTGATATTCATGGAACTACACGCGATGTAATTGAAGATGTAATAGTCTACAAAGGTATCTCTTTCCGTTTTGCAGACACAGCTGGCTTCAGAAATTCTAATGACGAGATTGAGAATATTGGCATTTCTCGTTCAATTTCGAAAATTAAAAATTCAAAAATTATTCTTCTTTTGGTTGATGTATTAATGACAGAAAATCAAATCGAAGAAATTTACAAATCGATTAATTCTGAGCTTAACGAATCGCAAAACTTAATACTAATTTTAAATAAAACCGATTTAATAAGTAAAGAAAAGCTTGATGAATTTGAAAATTTATGTATTAAACTAATAGATTCAAACAACTATTATATACCATTATCAGCAAAAGACTTATTACAAACAGAAAAAGTACTTTCATGTCTTTATAAAAGTATAATTAAAGAGGATATTTTTTCTGACGAAATAGTGGTAAGTATTAACCGCCATTTTGATGCTTTATCAAAATCAGAAGAAGCACTTTTAAGAGCAAAATCAGGATTACAAAATAAAATTTCAAACGACTTTCTTAGTCAAGATTTAAAGGAAGTACTTCATCACATTGGAAGTATTACAGGCGAAATAACTACTAATGAGATACTTGGCAATATTTTTAAAAACTTTTGTATCGGCAAATA
>CAIQJL010000389.1 GCA_903872185.1 uncultured Bacteroidota bacterium
AGAAAACAAAAATGGAGTTATGCGAGGCATGGAAATAGTGAAACAAAAATAAAAAAAGCTGCTTCGGCAGCTTTTTTTATTAATAAAATTTAAATCGTTTTAAATAATCGATTTAAATAATCAATTTTGTAACATGAATTATAACGAGATACTATTCTTTTCTGGATTTATATTATTCATTCTTTTAATCCTATACATTGATTTAGGAATTATAGGAAAAAATAGTCATACCGTTTCATTAAAAGAAGCTTCTTTATGGAGCTTTGTATGGATTAGCCTTTCACTTATTTTCTGGATTGCATTAAGATATTATGGACATCTTATACATGGAATTGACAACTATGAATTATTGCAACAAAAAATTGCTGATAACTCTCACCTAATCTCTTTAATTCCTGGAAATTTTGCTGAAAGCTTAGCTATTTACAATAAAAATCTTTCACTAGAATACATAACCGGTTACTTAATTGAATACGCTTTATCAATTGACAATGTATTTGTTATGGTGATGATTTTTTACTCTTTCAGTGTAAAAGAAAAATTTTATAAACGTGTTTTGTTCTGGGGAATTCTTGGAGCTATTGTTATGCGTTTTCTTTTTATATTCCTCAGCGCTGCTTTAATTCACAGATTCAGTTGGATGCTTTATGTTTTTGGTGCATTATTAATATTCACCGCAGTAAAAATGTTTTTAAGTCGAAATGACGATGACAAAATTGACACACAACGGCATCCTGTTGTAAAATTTGCGTCAAAATATTTTAAAGTTTTCCCTCGATTTGTTGGACAAAATTTCTTTATTCGTAGAAAAGGCATTATTCTTATGACACCTTTGTTTCTGGTACTTTTGGTAATTGAATTCTCTGATGTAATTTTTGCTGTTGATTCTGTTCCTGCAATCTTTTCCATAACAAAAGATCCATATATTGTATTCTTCTCAAATATTTTCGCAATATTAGGGTTAAGGTCATTGTTCTTTCTTGTTGTTCATGTAATAAATCTTTTCCATTATCTAAAAACCGGCTTATCGTTTTTACTTGCTTTTATAGGGGTAAAAATGTTTCTTCATTCCTGGTTAAAAGATATTGGTTTCACAACTGAACATTCACTTTATGTCGTTTTGGGAATATTAGTAATAAGTATTTTAGCTTCAGTTATTTTTCCTCCTAAGAAGAATGAAGTAATTCATTTGAAATAAGAATTCTTAAGTATTATAAAAAACATTGAAATAGTATCATAAATTCTTTATTTTTGTATAATAATCAAAATGTCTTTAGTATATTTCTAAAAACGGGTCATGTTGAGGCTTCAGAAACATGTGTGAAGGGATGTGTAGTCATCCTTCGAGTACCTCAGGATGACTGAGAATTACAATTTTTAAATAATTTAGTGATAAATTAATGAACTTTATAATATATATAATATTCCGATTTTTTGTTTTGGTTTTTGCCATTACACCATTCTTTGTTTTATATTTATTCTCTTCATTTTTAGCATTCCTTATTGGTACAGTTTTTAAATACAGATATAAAATAATTTATCAAAACCTCTCTAATTCTTTTCCAGAGCTTAACGAAAAAGAAAAAAAGAAAATCATAAAAAAAGTTTATCTGAATATTTCTGATTTGGTTGTAGAATCTGCCAAAAGCTTTACTATGTCAAAAAACCAAATTGAAAAAAGGCTTGTAGTGTTAAATCCAAATATTTTAGATGATTTACATAAAATAAACCGCGGTGTAATTGGAGTTACTGGTCATTATGCAAATTGGGAATGGGCAGCTTTGGCATCAAGTATGTATTTAAAGCATAGCCCTGTTGGATTTTACAAGCCATTATCAAATAAGCATATCGACCAATATATAAAAAGAAATAGAGGTCGAAATGGGATGCACCTTTGCTCAATTTATGTAACTGCAATATCATTTGAAAGCTACAGAAATAAACCTGCATTCTTTGCTATGGTTGGTGATCAAAGTCCATCAAATGCTAACAAAGCATATTGGTTAGATTTTCTAAATCAAAAAACAGCATGTTTACAT
>CAIQJL010000390.1 GCA_903872185.1 uncultured Bacteroidota bacterium
AAAAATAAAACTAATTACTGATGTAGGAGATCTTATTCAAGATGCAATTAATACAACAAAGGTTATTGCAAATAATTTAACACCTGCAATTCTTAAAGATTTTGGATTTACTCCAGCCATTGAAGCGTTTTGTCGAAAAGCCAATTCATCAGAAACAACGCAAATATTAATTAATGATAAAACTGATAAAAAAAGATTTCATAATATTATCGAAACTACATTATATCGTGTTGCTCTTGAAATGATAAATAATTCATTTAAATATGCTGAAGCAAAGACTATAATAATTACTTTTATTGAAAAACAAAATATACTTTATTATGAATATACAGATGACGGAAAAGGATTTGATTTAGAAAAATCAATAAATGATTCAAATAAAGGCTTTGGAATAAGTAATATGATAAACCGGATTCAATCAGTTAATGGAAAATGGGAACTAAAATCATCTAATGGTAAAGGCTTTTCAGCATATATCGAAATTCCATTAAAATACTTGAGTTTTTCAGAAAAAAAACAAATAATTTTGAGATAAAATGTCAGATAAAATAAAAATTTTTATTGTCGACGATCATGATATTTTTCGTAAAGGTTTATCGGTAATGATAGAATCTTTCGATTTTGCTGAAGTAGTTGCTGAAGCATCTAACGGAATTGAGTTTATTGAAAAAATTGATTCTGTTGATTTTGATATCGTTTTCATGGATATTAAAATGCCTAAGTTAAATGGCATTGTAACTACGGAGAAAGCAGTAAAAATTAAGCCATTAATAAAGATCGCAGCAATGACAATGTTTGGTGAGGAACAATATCTAAGAAGTATGCTTGATGCTGGAGCTATAGGTTTTTTACTAAAAAATATTAAGCAAGCCGAACTAGAATTAGCAATTAAAATGATAAATGAAGAGAAAAGTTATTTTTCGCAAGAAATGCTTAGCTTTTTTACTAAATCAGTCTCGACAAATTCTGGCACAAGTCTTATAGATGATTTGTCAAAGAGAGAGATAGAACTTTTGCAACTAATTGCAAATGGGCTTTCAAATAAAGAGATATCAGAAAAGCTTTTTGTAAGTATAAGAACTGTTGAATGGCACAAAACAAATTTGCTTCAAAAAACCAATTCAAAAAACATTATAAATTTAATTATTAATGCTATAAAGTCAAATCTTATTTGTCTTTGTTGATTTTTTATTTCTTACCTTAATTTATTTATGCTAGTCTAATAAGTGAGGTAATATTTTACCTTATAATGACTTGCAAACAAATATAAAGCATAAGCTATAAAGTATTTTACAGAATTGTTTTTTTTCCTAGTGCAAGCGTCCTCGCTTGCACTAAGTAAAATTCTTTTCATCTCAAGCGTCCACGCTTGAGATAAGTTATACCAATGTGATTTATAGATTAGTCCAAAAATTTTCTGCAAAAATATAGTTAAATGAGCATATGCTTTTTATCTCAACTGATGTAATTGATGTAGCTAATTTACATACATATTTATCCAAGTCTTCTAATGTTTTAAATAATCTATTTGAGAAGTCTCTTTTAAACTTTGCCCATATTTTTTCAGCTGGATTAAGTTCAGGGCTATATGGAGGCAAGAAAATAAGTATAATATTTTTAGGTATTTTTAATTTTTGTGCTTTATGAAATGCCCCATTATCTAGAACAATAACAATTAACTCTTCACTTTGTTGAATGGAAAATTCATCTAAGAATATTTGAAAATTATCTCCATTACAAAAAGGCAATTGTAGGAAGAAGCTATTACCATTAATAGGTGATACTGCTCCAAATAAATATAAAGATTTAAACACTTGTTGGAATGGGCAAATTGGTTTTACGCCAATTGCAGTGAGGGCTTTACCATTTTTTGTAAATAGCCCAAATCTACTCTCGTCTTGGAAATAAAGATTTACTTTTTTGTGTTTTTCTGTTTTATTATTGATTGCTTCTTGACAGATTTGACTGAAGTTTTTTTAAAAGCGCTTACAGCTTCTTCGTCTTTATTTATGTGACTTTTTCTTGCAACCTTTACCTTAGAATCAAAATTTTTGATACTATATTTTAGTAGCGTATTATATTTTATTTGTTTATCAAATTCTTTTTCAACCCATTCCAGTAATTCAATATACCCCCTAAGTCCATTCTTTGGATCTTTTAATTTCTTCTCGATGGCCATATGTTCTTGTTTAGTAAATACAGATGGTTTAAACCCTTTTTTGTTATGAGAAAGAACTGCGTTGATACCTCCATTTACATAAGATGTTCGCCACGTTTGGATACTGTTTGGGTCGACACCTATAATAGAGGCAAGTGCTCGCCTAGAAATTCCGACTTCTTGAGCTTTTTTAATTTCAATAATTGTTTTAATACGAGGTGCAATTAATGGTGATGCCTTTTTTAAAAGGGCTCTTAACTCTTTAAGAGTTTCTTTTACAGTAATTATTTTTGGTAATGACATAATTATATGATTTATATTATAGACCAAAGATAATGAAAAAAATCATATTAACTATATTGGTCTAAATATAATTTCACTTTGGTATTAAAAGTCTTTTACCATTAATTTAGGTTCCATCATTTCGTGAATTGCAAATTTTACACCTTCTCGACCAACTCCAGAATTTTTTACGCGTCCATAAGGCATCTGATCAACACGGAAAGTAGGAACTTCGTTAATCATTACTCCACCAGCTTCAATTTCGTTAAA
>CAIQJL010000391.1 GCA_903872185.1 uncultured Bacteroidota bacterium
AATAAAATTGCTCTTCAATTGCAACACTCCATAAAACTCCAAGATTGGAGGCATCTGGCAATCCATTATATAAAAAATCAAAATTATTAGTAAAAGTTATATATGAAATTGGATTTGCTGTTTCATTAGAAACCTGACCAAAAAAATGTTTAAGCCATGGGAATATAAGAAACCCATAAAAAACACAAAAGTAAAATAATGGCCATATTCTTAGAATTCGTCTCATCCAAAATTTTTTAAGACTAATCTGGGCATTTAATTTCTTTTCTTCAATTAATAAATATGTGATTAAAAAGCCACTTAATACAAAAAAGAAATTTACTCCAATATTTCCATTACCAAATAAATCTTTTTTAATAAAATGATAAATAGGATTATCGGTTATTGACTGTATTTCTGTATAGAAACTATGATATAGAAAAACAGACAAGAAACAAAGAAATCTTAATCCATCCAGGTTTTCAAAGAAAATTCGTTTTTTCATAGAATTTAAAAGCTTAATTCCTTTTTATCTGGATAATTAATTAAAACCCCTTTATAAGGCCCTTGATAAACAAATATACTGCCTCCAGCAAGACCGTTTGCAAATCCTTCTACATATGCTTGTTTTAAGTGATTTAAGTTGCCAGCACCACCTAATGCTACCACAGGTATACTTACAGCTTTAGATATTTTTTTTATTAAATCCAAATCATAACCACACATCATACCATCTCTTTCTATAGATTGAATGATAATTTCACCAGCTCCTTTTTCTTCCATTAACTGAGCAAAATCTTCAGGTAAAATTCCTGTGGCTTTTGTTCCACTTAATGCCCATGTTTGAATGTTACCAAAGAAATTTTTCTTAACATCAATACAAACAGAAATAGTAGAAGATCCAAAACTTTCTGCTGCCTGTTTAATAAAATCAGGATTTGCTACAGCTGAGCTATTTATTATAACCCTTTCTGCCCCGGCGCTTATGATTTTTCTTATATCTTCGAGTGATTTAATACCGCCGCCAACCGCAAAGGGCATACTTGCTTCTTCACCAATATTTTTAACAAAGTCCAAAGAAATACATCGATTTTCCTTTGTTGCTGTTATATCAAGAAAGACTAATTCATCGGCTTTAAAATCGTTAAACAATCTTACTGCATTTATTGGATCACCAATATATTTATAATCTTTAAATTTAACTGATTTAACAAGCACGTTGCCTTTAAGTAATAATACTGGAATTATTCTAGGTCTAAACATAACTAATTACTTTCTGAACAAAATTCCTTTTTTAAAGATTAACAAAGTTCCTCAAAATCTGTTCTCCCATATCGTGACTCTTCTCTGGGTGATATTGCACTCCAAAAATATTCCCTTTTTCAATAGCTGAAGTAAATTTATATTCATATTCTGTTTCATTTAATATATCAAATGCGTTATTGCATTTAAAATGATATGAATGAACAAAATAAAATTCCGACAAATCAGAAATTTCATTCATTAACAAACTTTCCTTGACCTTTGTTATCTGATTCCAACCAGTGTGCGGAATCTTAAATTTTAAAGAATTTTGGACTTTAAATTTTATAACATCCGCATCAATCCATCCTAACCCCTCAACATTTCCCTCCTCGCTTTTTTTTGCCATAAGCTGCATGCCTAAGCAAATACCAAGTATCGGTTTTTTATTAATTAATACAGCGGTATTAAGTGATTCAAGTAAATTTAAATTACTTATATATTCCATTGCTTTTTTAAAATGACCAACACCTGGTAAAATTAATTTATCAGCATTTAAAATATCAGATGTATTAGAAGAAATAATCGTTTTAGCTTTAAGAGAGGTAAGTTTTTTCTTAATTGAATTAAGATTTCCCATTCCATAATCCACTATTACAATTTGCTTAAACATACTTTTTTTTATGCTGCTGTTTTTAAAAAAACAAATATTAATTTATATTAGTTATTATATCTGCCAATATTTTAGTCTGATTTTTTCTTGAATATTTTTCAATATTACTAGTATTGCACTCAAGTTTTCCATTTCTCTTAAATTCGTTATATAGCCTTTCCAAAAGTATTTTTAAATGTGAGGCATCCTGTGCAATATATCCAGAACGGGTCTCATTTATTAAATCTTCTTGTAATTGATGACTTATTCCGTCTATTTCCTTTTTGCTGTAATATTTATTTTTTAACCTCAAAGCATTTATATCATTTGCATAACACAACAAAATTGGTCGTTTAATGGCAATATAATCATAAATTTTAGTCCCAATAATTGAGTAATCGTTAAAAAGTAACATTAGATCATTGTGATATAATTTATTTAACAGAAGATTATTTGATATTTTAGGATGAA
>CAIQJL010000392.1 GCA_903872185.1 uncultured Bacteroidota bacterium
CAATTAAATGCAACTGTAAGCAATATTAAAGTTGTATTATATATAAAGCAAGTTACAAGCGGTTCATACAATAATCAATATACAACATTTGGCTCAACATATACTCAAGACGACGGAAGTTTTTCTTTTGAGTTTAAAGATTTAAGGGCTTCTGCATTTAAACTTGCCTTTAGTAAAAAAGGATATTTTACAGACGAGTATAGTATAAATCCAGACATGTTACAACAAGGCGAGAACTACAATCAAACATATTATGTTCATCAGGAGGGCTGGGTAAAACTTTTGATTAAAAATTCTTATCCAAATACTGCTGCAGACATTTTAACATATAAGTTTACAAAAGGTATAACAAATTGCGAATATGGTTGCAACGACACCTTAAAATCATTTTATGGGGCTAACATTGACACAATTTCAATTTGTAAAATATGGGGCTCACAATGGGCAGTTATTGAATGGGATTTTTATAATAGTAGTTCGCATTTACAATATAAAGATTCATTATGGATTTCACAATCTGACACTATAGTGAAAAATTTAAATTACTGATAATTAATCATGAATGAAAAGCATAAATTTTTAACAATTATTTTGAAATATTTTATTTAAACTCTTTCTAAATACAAATAATTATAGTAATTTAGTACCGTTAAATTTAAATAACTAATCAATTAAATATCATAATTATGTCAGTTTTAGTAGGTAAAAAAGCACCATTATTTAAAGCAAAAGCAGTTGTTAATGGAGGAGAAATTGTTGCAGATTTCTCGTTAGAGCAATTTATAGGAAAAAAAGAGGTAATACTTTTCTTTTATCCCGCAGATTTTACATTTGTTTGTCCAACCGAGTTAGTTGCATTTCAAGATAAATTAAAAGATTTTGAAGAACGCAATGTTGCTGTTGTAGGTTGTTCGGTTGACTCAGAATTTTCTCATTGGAAATGGTTACAAACCGAATTAAAAGACGGTGGAATTAAAGGTGTTAAATATCCATTAGTTTCAGATTTCGCAAAAACTATAGCTGAAAACTATGATGTTTTAGCTGGTTATCAGGATTATAATGACGAAGGTGAAGCAAGTTTTATTGGCGCACCTGTTGCATTCCGCGGATTATTTTTAATAGACAAAAAAGGAATGGTTCGTCATCAGGTTGTAAACGATTTACCTCTTGGTCGTAGTATTGACGAGGCAATTAGAATAGTTGACGCTTTACAGTTTTTTGAAGAAAACGGCGAAGTTTGTCCAGCTAACTGGCATAAAGGCGACAAAGCATTAAAAGCTACTCAAGAAGGAGTTGCTCAGTATTTAGCTTCACATTAATATTTTAATAAATAAATTCAAAAGCCGATCATTTATATGATCGGCTTTTTTTATTTTAACCTTTGTTTAAAACAATCCCCAGTTAATATAAAATAAATTTTGAATGTTGTTATTATTAATTACCAGGATATTTAGTTTATAATAAATTTATTTCTTTTACTTGAAATCAATACTTTACTATCTACTTCATATAAATAAAATCCTTTAGGTAAAAAAGATAAATTTAATTCCAAATTACCTGATGATGTACGCTCTATTAATTTACGGCCAAAAATATCATAAAGAATAATTTTATAATTGAAAGTAGTTGCCGGCTTTACATATAAAGTATTTTCTGAATAATAACAATTGAAAAATTGTTCTTTTGGTAATTCATTTATATTAGTAATTAAAAAACAACTATCGCTCAATGCTGAATTATGATATAAAAGAGAGTCGTTTTCAAAATAACATAATAAATAGATATCTGCACCAGTAGTGCAGAAACTAATTGGACGCATTACACCATATATATTACCAATACCCTCATACCAAATACTAGAAGGGTAAACTATTTTAGTTCTTAATTTACCTGCAAAATATTCTGTATATTTGTTAATAACTGAATCGCTACAAGACTGAAAACTTGAAAAATTTTCACCAATAGATATTTTAAAATCATATAACAAGCTATCATGATGAGTAAAAGTATCATAAAAAAATACTCTTTTAGAATTAGTATCTTCAAAAAGATAATTAATTTCAGTAAATAAACTTGGTAAATAAACAACGTATAATTTCTTATAATTTTTAATCCCAATAACAGTATCACCTTGCATTCTATAATCGGCAATTGATTTATTATTTGGGTTAAATGCGTTTACTATTAATTCTGACCATTCCTTACCTTCTTTTACAAAAGGAACATATGCTTGCGAAAAAGAATCAGTAATAATAAAAATAGAAATAACTGCCAGAACTATTTTAATTTTCATAATTGCTTTTCTTCAAATTTAGGAAATTTTTTCTTCATCTTAACTTATTTGCATTGTTGAGTATCTTGCCACTCATTCATCTTTTTAGAAAATATATTTTTCCTGTCATTGATATGATAGGCTTTTATAATTATAGTTTTTGCATGAATTATTATAACAATATAAAAGGACTATTAGAAAGAACGTTTAGTATACTAAGTGTCCCTTTTAGGAGATTTTAAACAATTCTAAAAGGTTTTCTTTGTTAATCTTTCTCTAAGTAATAAAAAAGGTTTTTCAAAAAAATGGAATGAAATCATGCTTACAATTACAGAGCCTCCTAAAGTTATTAATATAATTACAGATAGTGTTTGCCAATTATCGATTAAAATTTTATTTCTTATGCAATATTGAAATGTACAGTGAATAAAAATAATATGATAAATATAAAGCCCAAAACTAATAGTTCCCAAATAATTTAAAATTTTGCTATTTATTCTTATTCTCGAATCTTTAGGAATAAACATGGCTATTAATATTGTAAATAATAACGCAAAAATAGACGATCTAAATAAACTCAAAATCGAATCCGGATTATTTGGCAGAATAATTCTATAAAAAATAACAATTAGAATAACAATAAAAATGATTGAGTACTTTATCCAATAAGGGATACTTTTAATAAAATTTGAAACTTTCTCATAATCTTTTGCAACCCAATAACCCAAAATTCCTCCAAAAGCAAAAAAGTCAATATTAGTAAATAAATCATTAGAATTAACGAATGAATTGCCTAAAATAAAAGGTTCCAAATATCTTGATATCCACGAAAAAACAATACAAAATAATAAAAATCTGAAAACATATTTTACAGGTATAAAAAATAGACAAATTAACCATAGCAAATAAAAATGTTCCTCAATACAAAGCGACCAAAATATACAAATTGGTGTTGTATTAGGCACATTATCTGTAATTAACATTTTAATATTTTCAAGAAAAGTAAATGAGTATTTCCAATCCAAGACATAACCACCACTCATCATATGTAAACCACTATAATCTTTAAAATAATTAGGAAGTAAAAACATAATTATAACCATTAAATAAAATAATGGCCAAATTCTTAAACTTCTTCTTATAAGAAATTTTTTAATTCTTATTTTACCGTTTTGTATTTTTTCAAACACTAATAAATAAGTAATTAAAAAACCACTCAATACAAAGAAAAAACAAACTCCCAAACCACCTCCACCTTTTAAGTAATCAAAAATCGGAAAATTTCCTTGTATTGGAACATGAATCAAATAAACTTTAAGAAATGCAAAAAATCTTAAAGCATCTAAAGAATGAAAACGAATTTTTTCCACTGTATTGCTTGTAATGTCCTCTTTAACTTTTAAGAGATTTTCTTGCACTTTTCTACAAAGCTACTAATATTTAACAAATATTACAATAGAATGAATAGTGAATGCCTTACATAATTGATGTTTTTCTTGCTACTATCACTTGATTTCAAATGGTGCAGGTTTTCAACTTGTGGCATTTTACAATATTTTTATAGTTAATACAAGTCACATAATTGAATTACCTTAAGGTATAAATAATACTATCAAAAAATTACATTATTTTTACACCATGAGATCATGCTATAAAATTGAAATAGATAATGCAGAGTTTTTTAAACAGAAATTGATTCATTTTTCTCAATCTCTTTCAGTATCATGTATTCTAAATAACAATAATTATAACAATAGTTACAATTCTTTTAATTTTTTAACTGCGCTTGATTATATAGATTCAATTACTTTTAATAAAGAAGAAAATCCTTACAATTCACTTTTGGAATTTCAAAAGAAACACAATGATTGGCTATTTGGGCATTTTAATTACGATTTAAAAAATTGCACTGAAGTATTAAAATCAGAGAATCCTGATTTTATTGGATTTGAAGAAATGTATTTTTTCATACCAAAATTCGTTATAGAAATAAGTGAAAATAAAGTTGCAGTTTGGTATACTGAATCAGATAATACAAATTCGGTACTAGAACTATTAAATGAAATCGAAAACACTCAAACTGAAGCTAAGAATATTGATAATATTACAATTAACTCCAGATATAATAAAAAAGAATACATTAAAAATATTAACATTATTAAACAACAAATACAATCAGGCAATATTTACGAAATGAATTTTTGTCAGGAATTTTTCAATAATAATGTAGAAATTAATCCTGCTGAACTTTATATAAATTTATGTAAGATCTCTCCTGCCCCATTTTCATGCTTTTATAAAATAAATGAAAAATTCCTATGCTGTGCTTCGCCAGAAAGGTTTTTAAAGAAAAAGAGCGACAAAATAATTTCGCAACCTATTAAGGGAACTTCTCGAAAAAGCAAAAATGATATTGAAAATCAAATACTAAAAAACAAATTGCAACAAAGTGAAAAAGAACGTTCAGAAAATATTATGATTGTTGATTTGGTTCGTAACGATTTATCAAAAACAGCTGTTCCCGAAAGTGTAAAAGTTGAAGAGTTATGTGGCATTCACGAATTTCCACAAGTATTTCAAATGATTTCAACTGTTAGCTCTGAACTTTCTGATGAATTTAATTTTACAGATGTGATTAATTATGCATTCCCTATGGGCAGTATGACTGGTGCTCCAAAAATTAGTGCAATGCAAATAATTGAAGAATTTGAAAAAACTAAACGTGGTCTTTTTTCAGGTTCTGTAGGTTATATTACACCAGATAGTGATTTCGATTTTAATGTTGTTATCAGAAGTATACAGTATAACAAATCAAACAAATATTTATCTTTCATTACCGGCGGTGCTATAACAATAAAATCTGATCCGGAAAAAGAATATGACGAATGTTTAATAAAGGCAGAAGCGTTGATTAAAGCCGTGAATGGGGAAATATCATAAAGTCATCCTGAGGTACTCGAAGGATGACATTGTCACTCTTCGAGTGCCTCAGAGTGACTAACATTATTTACAACCTTTCGCAAACTGATTCTGCAAATATTGTTGTAATTCTTCAGCTTCAAAGTCTTTTCTTACAATTCGCTTTTCGCTATCGAGCAAATACATACGAGGAATCATAAAAAGTTTATATGTATCTATAAATTCATTCTTTTTTGTAGAATCAAATACACTTATCCATGGAAATGAATTTTTTCTTAAAAATGATCTCCATAATTTTTCATTATCAGTAGCTAACACTGTGTACACCTGAAAATAAGTAGAAGGATATATTTTACAAATCTTATTTAATTCCGCCATAAAATCGATACAATGTTCACAATCCGGATTCCAGAATAAAACTAAAGTAAAGCAGGCATTTATTTCTTTTATAGATTTTAAATTTCCTAAAGTATCCGAAAGAGATAATGCTGGAGCTACTGAACCAACAAGGGTTGGACGCAAATCAGTTATATGAGTTCTTAAGCGACCTAAAAACTCTTCATTAACCCAAGGGGCAAGCTCGTTTAA
>CAIQJL010000393.1 GCA_903872185.1 uncultured Bacteroidota bacterium
ATATTATCAACAAATTCATAATTGTTTAACAAATCCTTACCATCAATTTGCCAGTTATTTAATTTAACTTTTACAGTGTTATTGGTTATTTGATTTATGGTATTAATCTGTAATTTTTTATTTGAAATACTGAAATCAGCTTTTTTAAAACGTTCTTCTATTACATTAAGATTGGTTTTAACCTGTTCAAGTTTTAAAGCCTTCTCGCGTTCAAACATTTTTGAAATAGTATGAACCTCTAATGAAATATTTTGTCCAAGCTGTTCATATATATTTTCTCTTATAAACTGAATTGATAGTAATGTTATAAACAATACTGCCAAAAATATCCCAACCCCAATTGGTAAGAACATTTTAAACTTTATGGCCAACCGTTTTAAAAAGTAAAACATAATGAATCCTCTTAGTGTCTCCCTGAGCGTCCGCCGCAGCGGATCGAAGGGTTTTTCTATTAACAAAATAGCATTTCCCCTTACTCCAAATTCAATTTTTTCTTATTCCATCACAAAATTATAGTATTCTTTACTCTTATAACTTGATATATAACATGAAAATAACTGTTTAAAAGTTAACAAATACAACAAGGTAAAACACTCATGCTTAAAATAAGCCTAAAATAATTGCCTTGTTTATCAATACTTTGAAAAATATTTATAATTAATTTTCATTTGAAATTTACAATTCAACTTGTTTATTAATAAGCTATAACATAGTTTCATTAGGGGTTTTCCCTTGAAACTGAATTAGGTTTTTTCCTCTAAAAGACGGCTGTTCCGCACCATAAATTTGTATCGTTAAAATGAAATTCAGAAATGAAGAATTTCAACAAAATAAAAAAAGAGTATAAACTTAAAATTTTTAGCCATGAGTAAAAAAGTGTTAATAGTTGACGACGACATAGACGTTATCAACATAGTAGAAACCATTCTTAAGAATGAAGGTTACACAGTAATAACTGCTAACGACAAAAAAGAAGGAATGAAAAAAATGCAGGAAACTCAACCTGATTTAGCTATCCTTGACGTAATGATGACAACACATTTCGAAGGTTTTGAGCTTGCAAAAGAAATTAGCGATGTTCAAAAAACCAAAAAAATTCCTGTATTAATTCAAACTTCAATTGAAGTATTGGATACTACAGACCCTGACGTAATTGGTATGGCTCGTGAATACCGCAGACAATTTAAAAACAGAGAACTTGATGTTTTGTTAATTCAAAACAACACGCACAATTTAGCTGGAATAGACTACATAAATACCTTAGGACAAAACGTTTATGTTTCTGTTGATGGCTTTGTAAGAAAACCAGTTGAAATGAAATCGTTATTAAGAGAAGTTAAAAGACTAATTGGCTAAAAACTGTTTTTCATTCATCGTTTGTTGTTCATTATTAATCGTATCTGCCAAGTAACCTTAATATGAACAACAAACTTTGAAATTTTTAATATAAAAAATAACATTATGCAAATTGAAGAAATTTTAATCGCTCACAAAGATTCCGAAAAAGATTCTTTAATCCCGATTCTTCAGGAAATTCAGGAATCTGAGGGATTTTTATCACGCGAAGCAGTTATTAGAGTTGGTAAACATCTAGATATACCAACAAGCAGAATTTTTGGTGTTGCTACGTTTTATAACCAATTCAGATTCGAGCCAACTGGTAAATACAATATTCAAATTTGCAGAGGTACAGCATGTCATGTGCTTGGATCATTAACAGTCCTAGATGTTATTAAAAAACAACTAAAAATTAAAACAGGAAAAACCACTAGAGATGGGTTATTCAGTATTGAAGTAGTAGCATGTATTGGTGCATGTGGATTAGCACCTGTTATCTGCATTAACGGTGAGTTTCACGCAAAAGTAACTCCCGAAAAGATTAAACAAATTGTTGAAACATTAAAGAATCAAAACTCTTAGGCCATGACAAACAAGTTGGAAAAAGACAAAAAATTTCTGATTGAAAATTTACTTTCAGGAAAACCTGTCAATGCAAATATTGAAGATCGTCTTGGCGAATTTAAAAACGAAAAAATTACAGTTCCTCATATATACGTTGGTTCAGGCACCTGCGGTTTAGCGTCTGGAGCCGACAAAATATTAAAAGCCGTTGAAACATATCTTAAAGAAAAAAAGATTGACGCAGTTATTATTGAAACTGGCTGTATTGGATTATGTTCATCGGAACCATTGTTAGATATTCAAATACCTGGAAAAAATAGAATTTCATTTGAAAAAGTTACTGAAGAAAAAGTTGCTGATATTTTTGATAAAATATTAAATATTGAAATCCCTGAGGCTAC
>CAIQJL010000394.1 GCA_903872185.1 uncultured Bacteroidota bacterium
ATAGTTCAATGTTGTTTACAATATTTGTTACTCTTGAGTTTGTTCCATAATTTGTTAATAAATAATTAGCTAATCTTAAAAATATTATCGAACCTGTAACTTCATCGCCATGCATAGCACCAGTATAAAATACTTCAGGTTCATTTTCATCTACATTTGGGTTATCGGTAATTTTTAGAGCTAATAGTTTTCGTCCACTTGCAAGTGTTGCAATAGTATCAAGATGACAAAGATTTGGATATGTTGAAGCAAATGTATTCATCATTGTTAAGTATTCAGAATATGTTGGATATGTATCAAATTGCCAGATACCTTTTGATTGATCCCACATTTCAACTACAGCATCACCAGGGTGTGGTAGTACTTGATAATTAATATGTTTTGCTAAGAATTTATTAAACTCATTATTATTTGCATATGCCCATACTTCAGCATTTTTAACATTATCAATTGAAATGATTTTTGTCAGAGTTATTAGTTCTGAAGGATTTTTTACCAGAAAGTGAAAATAAACTTCTCCTTTTTTATCAAGATATTTTTTTGCCTGTGTGTATTCAGATTCATTTTGGGCAAAGCTTGTGTTTAAGGAAAATAAACACATAAAAAACAAAATAAAAGAGTAATTTTTTTTCATATAATCTTTATTTAAAATCATTGAATTTTGAGAAAACAAGTTAAGAAATATTTAAATTGAATATTCACCTAAATCGATAAAATTCTACTAAAAGACCTATAATATATATATAAGGTTGCAAATGAAAGTACTTATTATTTGTAAAACTTTGTATTATTAGATCTTCAATGATAAATTTATTTAAATTTGGATTCTGAAAACTAAAATTATTACAAAATGAAAAAGCTTACTTTTTATTTAACAATTGTATCAGTATTATTAACTGTAACAGTGTTGCATGCAAACACTGATACACTTATAACTAATATTACAACTTCTCAAGGTCATGATACAATTGCTGCATATTATGGAAATCCAAATTTTGTAATATTAGATGTAAGAACTCCAGCAGAATATGTAACTCATATATCAGGTGCTGTAAATGTTGATTATAATAATGCTAATTTTTCTACAATACTTGACAGTCTTAATAAAGGTAAAGTTTATTTAATTCATTGTGCCAGCGGTAGTAGAAGTGCACTTGCAAAAGCAGTAATGCAAACAAAGCATTTTAGAACCGTTTACAATATGTTGGGTGGAATAAGCGGATGGAATACTGCAGGATACCCAACTACAACTGCTGTTGCTCCAGAGTTAAGTTTTTTAACTGATAGTATAATTATATTTAATGATGTTCCTGTTGGTCATCTTGATTCTACTCTAATTACTGTTACTAATTCTAAGAACTCAGCTTTGCAGTTTTCATCACCTACAGTAATTACTATAGGCGAATATCAAACTCAACTTCAAAATACTCATACATTATTAGGAGCACGTGATTATAGCTTTTATATATATTATTTACCAGAAAATACAGTTAATGATAGCCTTGTTTATACTATTCAGAGTAATGCAGGAACTAGAAACATATATTTATATGGCAAATACAATCAAACCGAAATAAGTTCAAACAGTATTAATAAGTTTAAAGTATTTGCTGATAAATCAAATAATACAATTCAAATTTATTCTGATTATACTTATAAAAATGAATGCGTTCAGATTTTTGATATATATGGAAGACTTCTCTTTTCAAACAAAATATCAGGAAATTCTGCCATCATTAACTTTAATAACGAGCAAAGAGGTCTTTTATTAATTAAAGTAAATTCAAAGACTGAAAAGATTTTCTGGTAGATTTTACATTCTAATTGCTTATTTACTAAAAGCGTAGATGCTTTTAGTAGTTTTTTTTTTCGTAATTTTCCAAACTTTTTTAAAATACTACGCATTAAAACAAGAGTCTACGCTTGTTTTGTAAAAACACAAAAAAAACAGCTACTGTTTATAATTTTTTGTTTTAACAAAATCTTGCATACTTAATTTATTATATCTTTGTAAGCATATTTAAATTCAGAATGAATTTTTCAATTCTTTCAAAATTAGTAAGTCGTATATACCTTAACATTAAGGACAGAGATAATTAATCTCTAAGTTTTTTTTTATTTTATTACTTCAATAATTTTATAAAACATTTAAATTTATTTCATATGGAATTACCATTTGCAGAACCTTATAAAATTAAGATGGTTGAAACCATCAAAAAAACAACACGTAGCGATAGAGAAAAATGGGTACGTGAAGCAAAATATAATTTATTTAATCTTAGCAGCGATAAAGTTTTTATTGATCTGTTAACTGATTCCGGAACTGGTGCAATGAGCGATCAGCAATGGGGAAAAATAATGACTGGCGATGAAAGTTATGCCGGATCAAGTTCTTATTTTGCATTAAAAGATGCAGTTAAAAATCTTTTTGGTTTCGAATATTTTTTACCTACACATCAGGGAAGAGCTGCTGAAAATGTGCTTTTCAGTGCTACTATTAAAGAAGGAAATATAGTACCGGGAAACTGTCATTTTGATACAACAAAAGGTCATATTGAATTTAGGAAAGCGCATGCTGTAGATTGTACAATTGACGAAGCTTTTAACACTACAGTTTATCATCCTTTTAAAGGAAATGTAGATATTAATAAACTCGAAAAAGTTTTAAAATCTACTCCAAAAGAAAATATACCGATGATAATAGTGACCATAACAAATAATACAGCAGGTGGTCAGCCGGTATCAATGGAAAATTTAAAAAACGTAAAAGAATTAGCGAATAAATATGGTATTCAGGTAATTTTTGATTCTGCCCGCTTTGCCGAAAATGCTTATTTTATTAAAATTCGCGAGAAAGGATACGAAAATAAAACTATTCGCGAAATTGTTGGCGAAATGTTTTCGTATGCTGATGGTATGACTATGAGTAGCAAAAAAGATGGTATAGTAAATATTGGTGGTTTTATTGGTTTAAGAAGTCAGGAGTTATTCCGTGCTGCTTCAACTTTCAATATAATGTTTGAAGGTTTTATTACTTATGGTGGAATGGCTGGTCGCGATATGAATGCTTTGGCACAAGGTTTATACGAAGCTACAGAATTCGATTATTTGGAATCAAGAGTAGGGCAGGTTGCATATCTAGGAAAAAGACTTGTAGCATTTGGTGTTCCTGTTCAGGAACCATTTGGTGGACATGCAATTTTTGTTGATGCAAAAAGATTTTTTCCACATATTCCTCAAACAGAATATATAGCTCAGATTTTAGGTGTTGAGCTTTATATTGAAGGAGGGGTTAGAGGCGTTGAAATTGGCACGTTGTTAGCAGATCGTGATCCAGAAACAAGATTAGACAGACTTCCTGCTTTAGAGTTGTTACGTTTAGCTATCCCAAGAAGAGTTTATACAAATAATCACATGGATTATATTGCTGTAGCTTTAAAAAATGTATACGATAGAAGAAATGAAATAAAAAGCGGTTATAAAATATTATGGGAAGCTCCTATAATGAGACATTTTACTGTTGAGTTAGAAAAATTATAAAAAATTTGAGTTCGAAGAGTTTGTCATTCTGAGCATCCGCCGCGGCAGATGCTCAGAATGACATTCTAGTTTTATATACATCTTTATTTATCTATTATTTCAATTGTTGGAGATTCAATGTGCTTTGTATCATTAAGTCTTCCTTGCATAAATATTTCATTACCATTTTGATCATATTCTTTAGGCTGGTTTTCCAGACCATTTACTATATTATATAATCCAGTAATTTTTATTTTCTTACCATTTATTTTTTTTGCCTGACTATAACTAATATTAACAATATACCCATTTATAGCATATCCATCCTTACATGCCATCTTTGGTTCATCAAAATTTGTGACAAATGACACGATTTTAGTTGTGTCGAATTCAGTTGTTTTTGTTTGCTGAGCATATAAACAAATCGAAGAAATTAAGAATAGAAATGTGAAAATATTTTTCATGTATTTTTATTATAATTATGTGCAAAATTATTTTACTTGTTAAGTTGCGTATAACTACAAGTTGTTATCGCAGGCGGTATTATTCAACGATTATTATATATTAATTTGCTTTTTAAATTGTTCAATTTTTGTAAACAACTCTTCAATTATTGTTGTGTCAACTATCCATTTTTGTCTAGAAAATATTCCAAAATGTGATTTGTCCTTAAAGGCTGGCACAAAATCTAGGTTACATTCATTAATTCCTATAGTAATTCCTTCATAAAAGTTTAATGAATCTAAAACAATTCCTTGAGTTTTATTGTTAATAAAATATTTGCTGACTATGCTAAAGTCTGAGGCTGATATTATTGTTTTTGTGTCAAAACTGCCACAATCAGTTTTAAAAATCTTATGACTTAAGAAAGGATTAAGCTTATCGATTACGTCTTTTTTTCGAATTAATAATTTTTTGTTTACTGGATAATTAAGTGGAAAAAATACACCAAAAAAAAGTTCATTTTCATTAAAGCTTTTAGGGTCATGATATCCGATAAGAAAACTTAGTTCTTCTTGGGTATTAGGGATTACTAGTATTCTCTTATGATTTGTCACACCGTATAAAAATGTGCCTGGGTAAGGTGTTTCTGAAGTATAAATCTTTCTTTTAGTTTTTTTAGCAAATTCATTAAAAAAGTCAATTGTGGATTGATTATTCTCCATGTTGTAAATTTTATTTTATAATTGTTGCATACGGTTGTATGTTGGATTTTATATACCAATAGCCTTAATCCATAACACATCTCACAGACAATCCACCTGTCTTTGTGCCATCACCTGTGTTTACATTTAAGTAACCATAACTTATTTGCCAGAATCCAGCAGTAACAATATCATGCTCTGTAGAACTCCACCAGAAGCCAGCGTGACCAATGTAGTCGAATGGTCCAGAAATATCACGGTAGCTACCAGGAAGTCCAGTAAAACCTGTTTCATTAGTTGCACCTATATTAGGACTATGCCAAAGAGTTGAGCAATTTTTTTTCAATTTAGCACCAGCTAAGCTTATGCCTCCCAAATATGTTGTTAAGGTTGTCCATTCCGAATCACTAGGAACATGCCAACCAACTGGAGCAATATTTCGAATGTCGTAAACAGTAAACCAATTATATAAATTGCCATAAATAAAATAATTATTAATATCATGATTATAATAACAGTAAGCACCAGTTGAAAGGTTAAACCATGATGTATCAACAGCTATATAAGGTATTGGATCATTATTACGATATGAAGTAGTTTTTAGATTTTCTGCCATCCATATCTGAGTGCCTATTTGTACAACAGCATAATGATTACCATCAGCATCAGTACAATTAACAAAGTTGAAAGTAACGGTTTGGTCATTCGTAGGTATAAGCATTGAAACAGTTCTATAATTACCAGATTTTCCAGTCAATTTTAAAATGTCGCCTGTATTGTATTGCATATTAGAAACAGATCTGATATTTTTTATTGTATTTAATGTTTTATTTTTTTTATCAAAGTCAAGAGCAGTTTCTATGTGTTTAATATTAGGTTTATGCACTGCAATATCACTACTGATAATTTTTTTAGTATAGTAATATTTCTCAGATTTAATTTCTACAGTATATATACCACAACCAAGTCCATTAATACTATATTTATGAATTCCTTTTGTTAAAATTTCATTCAATATCAGAATTGTTTTTCCAGTTATCTCATAAATAGTAATTTCAGTTTTGCCATCAAAATTTGCTTTAAAATCCATAATACAACTTTCAATCATAGGGTTCGGATAAATATTTAATGAATTATTTTCTTCAAAAATTAAATGAGTTATTCCTGTAGTTGATCTTAAAGATAATGTATCGTTACCACTAATTGTTGTATCAGTACATTGAGTTAAATTTTCAACTAAAACAGAATCAACAATTGTGCTCGCTCCTGATCCAGCAAAATTGATTTCATAAATCTGAGAATGAATTTTTGTAATAAAAATAATCATTATAAATGCACATGTAATGGTTTTCATATTTTATTAATTTAATAATTTAATTTCATATTTTTTACCAGTGAACGCTAATGTTTTGCGGTTGAATTTGACAAGCTCCCAAAGTCTTGAATCCTTGCAGTTCGCTGCTCCGCCGTGGCGGAGGATTGTCAAACTGTTATATATTCTATGTTTTGTTTTATTTGTCAAGTTACGCATAACTGTTAGTTGTTATCGTATTTAGTGTTAGCCAACATAAATATTATTATATCATTCAAGAATTATTTTTTTAATTATTACTTCATTAGCAGTACTAACTTTAACATAATAAATTCCTTTAACTAAGTTTCTTAAATTTAATTCAGTTGCATTCTTTATTTCTAATACTTTAGATCCGTCATTATTTAGAATTTCTATTTTATTATAATTTTGTAAATCAATTTTTAAAATACCATTTGAGGGTATAGGATAAATGTTTATTTCATCTTTAATTACCTCGCTTATTCCAGTCGCATACCCGTAAGTATATGCAGAGTCAATATAACCGGATTCAATATGGTTACTATTATAAACAGCATTTACATGAATATAAAATTGAGAATTTCCGTTATTCCAAAGAAATTGGTCATCTGGGCAGTTGCTCATTCCAATAAATTCATGGTTTAAAATAGTATCTGTTTGAAATCTGAATAAAATAGAGTCTCGATAAACATTATAACCAACTAAGGTGTCATGTGGCATTGAAGGAGAATGCCAAGTAAGTTTAAAATAATTATTGGGATAAACATAAGTTTGACTCCAAGTCAAATTACTAACAGGTTTTAATTGACCTAATGTTGAAAGTGCAACTGAAATTAAAGTCATTAAAAAAGTCATTTTTTTCATAGTAGCAGTTTTTTTTATTTTATGTTGGCTAACTAGCTTAAATGTTTTATAAAATCATATTTACACGACTATAGTATATTTTTATTAATTTATATTTATGCTATAAATGTATGAAATCTATTTAATTATCACAAATTGTTAAAGGACAGTTTTATTAAAAAAACAATATAAAGTAACTATGCTAACTTTAACAAAAGTGTAATACTAATAGGGAAGGGGATAAACTATTATTTTTTAACTGGTATAGTAAAAATAAATACGGCGCCTTTGCCTTCTTCGCTTTCAGCCCAAATATTGCCACTATGTGCTGAGATTATTTTTTTTGAGATTACTAAACCAAGTCCGGTACTTTTTTCATCTCCTGTTGGTACCGCCGAACCTTTTTTAAATGGTTTAAATAAATCGTTTAGCTCATTAATTATTATTCCAGGCCCAAAATCTTTAACCTTTGTTATAGCCTTTCCTTTATAAATGTTACAATAAATTTCAATGTCTGAATTTTTAGAACTAAATTTTATAGCATTGCTTAATAAATTATTAATTACCTGTTCTATTTTATTTTTATCTATGCTTAATGTAAAAGGTTTACAACTATTTTTTAATGTCAATTTAATACCTTTTCTGTTAGCTATTGATTGATTAATTTTAATTACCGATTTTAGAAAAGAAGTATATTCAATTTGCTCTAGATGTAATCTTGATTCTTCTGATTCAAGAGTAGAAAAATCAAGTAAATCGTTAAGAAGCTCTATTGAGAAGACACTAGATTGTTTTATTATGGTTATAAATTCTTCGGTTTGCTCGGGGCTACAGTAATACGACTTATCAAGTAATACATCTGCAAAAGAAAAAATAGCGGTAATTGGATTGCGAATATCGTGTGCTGCAATTTGTATTATTTGATTTTTAAATTTCAATAATTCTTCGAGTTTAATTCTTTGTTCAACCTGATCGGTTATATCATCTATAATAACAAATTGCATTTCTTGATTATTAAAATGAATAAGCTTATTTATAAATGTAAAATGCTTTATTGCTTTAACATTTCCTATTTCAAAAACTCTGTTTATTTTTTCTTTTGTTGCGGTATTGTCAATAAAGCCTTTTATAAAATTACTTCTAAATTTGCATTTTAAACAGTCAGATGTTGCTCCGCAAATTGCCCCTTCTTTAAGCTGAAATTCGCATCCAAGCACATCTCCACATAATTTATTAATTGAATCAAATTCATCAGCATTAAAAAGTTTTCTAAAAGATTCGTTAAAAAATCTAATTCTATTTTCTTTATCAATTACAAATACAGATGAAGGTATATCGTTAAATAACGCCCATAAAAATTCAGAAGACTCGTATGGATTTATATTTTCCATTTATAAAATACATTAAACTTCTTTATGCTTTCGGCTTCCTTGATATAAATTATATTCCTGATATGTACATTCAATAGGTCCGTTAAATAATTTTATTTTTTTAGAAGATTTTAGCCCTATTGATTTAGCAGCATCATTATCCATTGATAAAAATATGGCTTTAAATCCCATATATTGATGTTTTAAATGTGAGCCAATATTATTATAAAAAGCAAATATATCATCCATTTGAATTCTTTCGCCATATGGAGGATTACAAATTATTATTCCTGCATTTTGAGTTTGTTTAGTGTCAAAAAAATCTTCTTTCTTAAATGTAATATAATCGACCATTCCTGCATTTTTTGCATTATTAAAAGCAAAATCAATCATTTCGGGATTTAAGTCTGAACAAATAATTTCAGCTTCGCAAGGAATAATATCAGCATTTGCTCTTTCTTTAACAAAAGTCAATTCCTTTTCTTTAAATGAAGTCCAGCTCATAAATGAATAGTACTTTCTATTAAATCCCGGAGGGGTATTAGTAGCAATATATGCTGCTTCAATTGGAATTGTTCCCGAGCCACACATTGGGTCTATAAGCAAAGATTTTTTATCCCATTTTGAAATTAAAACCATTGCAGCAGCCAGAACTTCATTTAATGGTGCTTCGCCAGTAAATTTACGGTATCCACGTTGGTTTAATGTTTTTCCTGAACTATCTAAAGAAATTGTAACATTATCCTCATAAATGTGAACATTAATTACAATGTCAGGATCAATTTTATCTACCGAAGGACGAATTGTAAATTTGTCACGAAACCTATCAACAACAGCGTCTTTTGTTTTTTGAGCTAAAAAACCAGTATGTCTGAAATTGTTTGAGTATGCCGAAACATCAATATATATAGACTTTCTGTAATCAAAATATTCTTCCCATGGAATTTCATATATTTTGTTATAAAGTTCAGTTTCGTTAACTGCAGTAAATTCAGAAATTGGCCAGATAATTCTTAATGCTGTACGAAGGCAGTAATTTGCTCTGTATAATTCTCCTAAATTACCAGTAAAAGCAACTGCCCTACGAAGAATTTTAACGTTACTAAAGTTGTTTGATGTTAATTCTTCGGCAAGAATTTCTTCGAGACCTGCGGATGTTTTTGCAATAAATTTCATTGTTTACTTTTGGTTTTTAGCTATTTTACGGGTGAGCTTTGCAATAACATGTTTTCCACATTTTTCGCTTAGTGTAGTACAAATATTATCATCAAGTTCTTTATATCTGTATTGAGAATTATCTTTATTTGATCCGAGAACATAGTCGCCAAAATTTCTGTTATTAGTAATTTTTTCATCTTTTGTAGCAGATGTAAACCACTCGCCAAGCATTTTTTCTTTTTTGCCTGCATAAAGAACAAAGGTAGTATTTGCTTCGCAACCACTTAGTTGGAATGATTTTCCGTTGTATGGTGATGCTGCATCGTTTACTGTTTCTGAATGTGAAGTTTCACTTACGTAAAATTTTGTAATCTCGAGAGTAAAATCAGTTCTTACTTTTTCATCTTCAATTACTTCTAGATTATAAAATCCAGATTCAGATTTTAATCCATTAATAAATGCATTTTTATATTCACTCCAGTTTGTTTCTTTTGCGTATTTGCCATCAAAGCTAGAATATACTTTAGTTTCTGTGTTAAAAGTAATATAGATTGTAGATTTTGTTTTAAGTGGCTTTCCAACGTAACAACCGTATAAACAAAGTAGCAAAAAACTTATTGAAAAAAATAGCTTTTTCATCGTATTAAATTTAACTAATAATTTCAAATAAAATCCACATTCCTGGACGAATTTCAATTAAAAATCTATTATTGTCAAATTTTTTGTCAAAAAAGGATAAAAATGGAAGGTTGTTTATGTATATATTATTTGAGTCAATTTTACCTAAACATATTATCTGAGTAGTGGGCGAATAACGTTGTTTATTGCCAGTATTACAATAAATAATTTTATTGTAATTTTTATTAAATGATTTATTAACTACCTGGCTTGATGAAGATGTTGAGAATATTGTTATTTCTTGAAAAATACTGTCTGCTATATAATTATAAGCAATTTTAGATATAGTGCTTGCATCTGAAATTAATATGTTTTTTATTTTATTATTGTTATACTCATATTTATATTCATTTGCTATAAAAAAACTACCTGTTGATTGATCGGTTTCTTTTAATTCATTGGAGTTAGAAAAACTCCATTCATAACTTTTAGAGAAGCCTTCAGTATTATATTCGTTTTTATGTTTTATATACTTTAAATTAGAAGCAGGCATTGGAAAATTTAAAAACTGCTGAGTATCAATATTCTCAATAAATGCAATATTATTTATTTTAAATTCAGCAATTCTAGAATGGTTTAATAATACCAAATCAGAATCTTTAGCTAGTATTAAAATATTATCCTGAGCTTGTAATAAATTAGAAAAGAATAGAAATAATAAAAAAGGTTTCAGCATTATTTTTTAGGAGCTGGCTTAACCTTAGCAGTATCTTTAGGTACTATTCTCATAGAATCACGCTCTTCTAGTATTTTTACTACTTGGTCGTGTTCTTCTATTATTTTAGGAGTTACATTATTGTTACAAGAATAAATAATAATAAATACAAATAGTAGGAGAGTAGAGAATTTAAAATATTTCATATAATTATAAAGTTGTAAAATGATAAAGCTTATTCGCCAAATTTTTCTTCGGCTTCTTTTCTTGCTTTTTCTTTACTTTTTATACTTTCTTCAGTTTTTGTTTCTGAAGTTTTACGGAATACGCCTTCTAGTTGGAAACCTGGAGTTTTATATCCTCTCTCGTCTTTTTTATCTGTAAAAAATACTTTACCCATTAATTGATAATTAATACCCATTTCAGGATCAGACAAAAGACTGTCATTTGGGTTTTTAGTAAGATAAATAGAGAAGTTAGAAAATCCCCATTGTCTGAATTTCCACATACAATCCCATTCTTCTGCATCTACTTTATCATCAGTACGGTAGATTACAATATCTGCTTTGGCTATATCATCAACTACAAGTAACACTAGATTCGCATCACCAGGATGAGTCATTTCAATTACAGATTGTGCTTTTAAAGTTGCTGAGGAGAGAGTTAAAGCTAAAATAAAAATATGCAATAGACTGGTTTTCATGACTTTAAATTATAATAATGTTTGTAATTAACATACAAATATATAAAAAAACGATTAATTATTAATAAAAGTTTACAAACAAAAATAAATTAACAATTATTCTGATTTTAGCAGTTGCAATTATTATTACAATTTTTTCCTTTGTTCTTTTTTGCTTTAAAAGACTTGTAAATCATTGTAATAGCTATAATAATTGCAGAAATTATTATTAAAGTTGTAAGTATATCGTAAATCATATTATAAAAAATATTTTCCTATTATTTGTATTAAGAAAGCTAATATCCAGGCTAATGCAGTAGTGTAAAACACTGTAAATGCAGCCCATTTCCATGTGCCTGTTTCTTTTTTAACAGCTGCAATAGCTGCTACGCATGGAAAGTAGATTAAAACAAATATTAAGTATGACAAGGCTGTTAATGGATTAAATAATTTTTCTTTTGAAGAAGAATTAACAGTTGTATTTCTAAGTTTATATATTAAAGTTTGATTTTTCAAGCCTGGCGCACCTTCGGCTTGAAATATAACACCTAATGTGCTTACAACTATTTCTTTTCCAGTAATTCCAGCTGCCAAACTTACACTCATTCTCCAATCAAAACCTAAAGGACTCATTACAGGCTCAATAAATTTACCTATTCTGCCAATATATGAATTTTCGAGATGTTCGGCTTTCATACTATTATTAACTTCTCTTATTTGGTCATTTATACTTTCAATATTTGCAGTTGTATTAGTTTTGATAACTAATACATTTTTCAGACTATTGATATCGTTGTTATAGTTTTTAGAGTAATTTGTTTCGCGAGGAAAATAGCCTAATGCCCATACAATAATAGCTGCAATTAAAATAACACCCGACATTTTCTTTAAGTATTGCATAGCTTTGCTCCACATATTTTTTGTAGTGTTTTTTATAGTGGGCATTCTATATGGCGGCAACTCCATAACAAAAGGAATATCTTTTGCTTTAAATAATGTTTTCTTGAAAAGTATTGCCATTAAAGCAGCTATGATAATTCCAAAAATGTAAATAGAAAATAATATATTTCCTGAGTGATTTGGGAATACTGCTCCTATAATTAAAATATAAACGGGAAGTCGCGCACTACACGACATAAATGGATTAATTAGTATTGTAAGAATTCTGTCATTTCTACTTTCAATGGTTCTAGTTGACATTATTGCAGGAACATTGCAACCAAAACCCATTATTAGAGGAATAAATGATTTTCCGTGCAAACCAATTTTGTGCATTAATTTATCAACAATAAAAGCTGCACGAGCCAAATATCCTGTATCTTCCATTAATGAAATAAAAAGAAAAAGGATTAAAATGTTTGGTAAAAAAACTATAACCCCACCAACTCCATGAATTATTCCATCAATAAGCAAATCTTTAAGCGAGCTGGCTGCTAGGTGATTATTTACCCAATTTCCTAATAAATTTACTAAATTGTCTATCCAACTCATAGGGTATTTTCCAAGTGTGAATGTTGCTTGAAACATTATCCACATAATTAAAATAAACAATGGAAAACCTAATAACTTATGGGTTAGAAAAGAATCAATTTTTTTTGAATTATTCTTTAAATTTAAGTTAGGACTATCTTTGTAAGTCTCTTTTAAAGCACCAGCAATAAAGCCATATTTAGCATCGGTAACAAGGGTTTCACTATCTTCTTTTAAATTTTTTTCTAGTATATCAATACTTTTATAAACAGTGCTTAATATTTCACTTTTATTTTCACAAACTTGTATTAATTCATTTACATTTTTATCCTTTTCTATCAGTTTGATTGCTAAAAATCTTGAAGAAAATTTATCTGTAAGGCTAATGTTTACTTTGATCTTTTCCTGAATTAATTTAATTCTTTCCTCTATATTGTTACCATAATTAATATGAATATGACGATAATATGGATCGTTATCTTCATATAATTCAATAACCTTATCCATTAAATAATGTATCCCTCTTCCTCTTGAGCCGACAGTAGGAGCTACAGGAAAACCAACCATTTTCCCAAATTTCTCGAAATCGAATTTGTCGCCTTTTTTTTCTAATTCATCGTACATATTTAAAGCAATAACTGCTTTAATGTCCATATCAATTAGCTGAGTTGTTAGATATAAATTTCTTTCAATGTTAGAACTATCTATAACATTAATTACAATATCTGGAAATTCAGAAAAAATATAGTTCCTTACATATAATTCTTCTGGTGAATATGCCGATAACGAATATGTACCAGGTAAATCAACTATATTAATAGTATAACCTTTATGTTTAAATTTTGCTGATTTTGCATCAACAGTAACTCCACTATAGTTGCCAACGTGTTCTTGAGAACCAGATGCGTGATTAAAAAGGGTTGTTTTTCCGCAATTCGGATTTCCAACTAAAGCAACACTTATAGTTTTCCCTTTTTCAGTAGCTTTTTGTAATAGGAATTCTTCACTTACAAGGTTTTTCGACTCAATATTCTCTGTTTGTTTTATTACTTCTAATTCAGTAATTATTTCAATTAACGATGCTTCCGAATTTCTTAAGGAAACTTCGTAGCCCATAATTTCATAAATAACCGGATCTTTTAAAGGTGCTCGCTTTATTAACTTAACCTTTTTTCCTTTTACAAATCCCATTTCTGTAATTCGCTTTCGAAAGGCTCCGCGTCCCTTTATCTTTACAATTATTGCCTGATCGTTAACTTGTAATTCAGAAAGTATCATTATTTAGATTAAATAAACGCAAAGATAAATATTTAATGTAATGTAATCGTTAAATAAACCTAGAATTTTATATGTTACGTCAAATTAAAATTTTAGAATATTAAAAAAAGAATAATTTTGTATGAATTTATAATTAATGGAAGATAATAATATACATTCTAAAATTAATGAGTTGTTAGGGCAAAATCCTGATAATTTTAAAATTATTGAGGATAAAATACCTATCGATGAGCAAATAAACTATTTTGATACTTCAAAAAGGATAAAAGGTTATTCGGATTTAGAAAACGTTTTAATAGTAAAGGAATTGCTGTTTAATTCATTAACCGTTTTGCCTTTAAAGAGAGAAATACTTTCAAAGCTTGCGTTAATTGACAAACCTGAAGCATTTAGAACTATTGAAAAATATTTATTAAATCCTGATAAGAAATTATTAAACTGGGCAAAGCTTGCTTTATTAGAAAGCAGAATGATATTAGAAAGTTCTATTCTAGAGCAAAATCATATTTTAATTTCATCTGGGTTAGGTGGTAAGAATAATAAACTAAGATATTTTTTAGTAGTATTTTTAAAGGAAGGATTATTGTTTGACGAGACACGCAAAAAAGTAATAACAAATGAATTTGATACAATATTTAACAAGAATAAATGTAGTGCTGAAAAAATAAGATATTTTAAACATTTTTTTACTCTGACTGTATTAGTTCCATTGGATGTGTTATTAAAAAGTGTTTTTCTAAATGCAATTGATGAATGCAATCAATTTGGCTCTTTTTTAAAGGATAATTTTATTGTAACAAATGTTAAGCAGTTAAATGCAACTGAGATTAATAATTTTTTAAGTAGACAATCAAAAGAAAATTCAAATGAATAATATTGTAAATGTAGCAATACAAGTATTACCAGTAAGTAATACTAATCATTCTTACAATATTGTTGATAAAGCAATAGAGCTGATTAAAGACTCGGGTTTAAACTATAAAGTTTGTCCTTTTGAAACAGTAATAGAAGGAAAATTAGAAGAAATTTTGCAGTTAATTTCAAAAATTCAGGAAGTATGTTATTCTGCAGGGGCAGAAACAATGATGACGTATATTAAAATTCAATCATCTGCAAACAATGATGTTCTGATTGAAGATAAAATGAAAAAGTACAATTAATCTAACTGCTCTTAGATTCTAAATCGTCGTATGAGATATTGGAGAAGTCTGAATTTTGAACTTCAGAATTGACAGTGGAATTAGATTGCTCTTCGTTATTTTGATCCTCTTGCACGAAATTATTATTTCTAATAAAAGAAATAACATCATCTAAACCATCAGCAAATTTCTCGAAATCTTCTTTGTATAAAAATAATTTATGTTTTTCGTAATATATTTTACCGTCTGGAGCAATTCTTTTTTTGCTTTCGGTAATTGTTAAGTAATAATCGTCTTTTCTGGTTGATTTAACATCAAAAAAATATGTTCTTTTTCCAGCTCTTACTGCTTTAGAATAAATCTCTTCACGATCATTCTGTTGATTCTCTTCAAGTTTTTCGTAACCTTCCATCTGCCTAGTTTTTTCAGTTAATTGCATTAAGTTCAAACATAGGCAAATATAAATTCTTTTTATAAAGTTTGCAATGGTTTTTGCTTTTTTTTATTTTATGGCAT
>CAIQJL010000395.1 GCA_903872185.1 uncultured Bacteroidota bacterium
ATGAAGTAAATATAGCTGACAAACAGATAAATAGCAAATTTTTACACACTTATTTGACTGATTGTTAATAACATATAGTCATTGTTAATAAGGTGAGGTTTTAAGACAGTCTGACGGTTGGCGGTTGAATTTGGCAGGCTTTACTTGCAGTCATTGTCAAACCGCTAAAATGTTTGAACTTTGTAATTCGTGTCAAGTTGCCCATAACAGCCTGCTAAATTTTAACCGTGTGTTAGCGTTTCGTTGGTTTTAATTTCAAAATAGTATTAATCCTTTACGCAACGGATAAATAAACCCCAATTTAATAAACAGAAGTTCCTGAGTACATCATCGCTATTGTAATACATAGTCCGGTAATACGCATTTGTAGAAAAGTAATCTGTAGCGCTCCACCAGTAACCTACACCAATGTCACTGAATATCCCAATGTTGTTACGGTAGCCACCTGGGTAAGCTGAAAAACCAGTTTCATTTGTTGCCCCTGTATTAGGGCTTTGCCAAAGTGTTACACAATTTTCTTTCAATTTACCACCTGCTACACTTTCACCACCCAAATAGGTTGTCAGCGTTGCCCACTCAGCATCGCTTGGCACATGCCAACCGATGGGGGCAATATTCCGACTATCGTAAATAGCATACCAATTATATAATCTACCATAAGTTGTTAAATTATTTATATCGCTATTATAATAGCAATGAGCTCCAATTGTTGAATTACTCCAGGCTGTGTTTCCATCAAGGTACGATATAGGATCACCATTACGGTATTTAGTAGTTTTTATGTTCTCAGCCATCCACATCTGTGTACCTATTTGCACAACTGTATAGTGGTTGTTGTCAGGATCACTACAAGCAACAAAATTAAAAGTAACCGTTTGTGTTTGGGTAGGCACAAGCATAAAAAGGGTACGATAAATACCACCAGAAAAACCAGTAAATTTTAAAATGTCGCCAGTTGTAAATAGCATATCAATTATTGAATTAATACTTTTCAAACTTCTAATATTTCCTTCATTTGTAGCTTCAATATGTTTTATTTCAGCTTCACCAATTGCAGAATTATTGCTTATTATTTTTGATGTGTAGGAATATTTGTCAGATTCTATTTTTAAAGTATATATGCCACTTCTAATTCCAGTCAAGTTATATGTGTGATGTCCTTTTAATAATAATTCATTCATTTGCAAAATTCTTTTTCCAGTTATGTCATATAATTCGATAGTGGTTTCACATTTGTCAGTTGATTCGAAATTCACTGTACAATTTCCAGTCATTGGATTAGGATAAATTTGCATTGAATTATCAGCTCCGTTGTTCAATTCGTTTAATCCTAAGGTTGCTGTGAGGTGTAATATATCGCCTCCACTAAGATTTATACTTGTACATTGTGTCAGGTTCTCAACTTTTATAGAGTCAACTGTTGAACTTGCACCTGTACCTGCAAAACTGATTTGATAATTTTGTGCATACGTTATTGCGAACACAAAAAATAGAAAAAATAAAACTGTAGTTGTTTTCATTTTTTTTGATTTAAAGATTAATACTCATTTATTTGTTGTTAATGTCTTTTTTTACCAATGAACGCTAACGAGTTGCGCTTGGAAAATCTGGGCGATTAGCTGCAGATTTTGTCAAGCAGCGGGGAGGTTTGTAATTTGTTAGCATTGTCAAGTTGCCACCGCCCGCCCAGGTTTTGCCAAGCGTGTGTTACCTGCTGGCGTTTTATTTTATTTTTTTAATAATTTGATATTTTACAATGTCAAAACCGTCAAGTTTTGCTGAAAATTTATATCCGTCTTCGTAAAATTCTATCATTTCAATATGTAATTTTTTGTTTTTGTATAATTCCATAAGTTGCGGCTCTCCTTCTGTAATAGTCAAAGAATATTTACAGTCTGTTTCCCAGTTTATTTTATATATGGATACTTTACCAGAAATTAAGTTTGTCTCCTTTTGCATTGTGTCATTTCTTTCAATTAAGTAGTCTAAATTATTTGTTTTGTCAACAAGCTTAAATTTTCCAGTCCGAAAAGTACTACAATTTGGACTTTGAATACAAGAGATTGAAAAACTACAGAAGGAAAGAACAAAAAAGAATAAAATTGTTGTTTTCATAGAATTTTTATTTTGTAAAATTTTACATAACTATGATGTCTTTGTCTTTTTTTAACGCTTGCAGGTAACGATTTAAGCTACACAACACTGTGCATTTATTTGCAGTGAGTGTCAAGATACTAAGAAAAATGTAATTTGTTGTAAT
>CAIQJL010000396.1 GCA_903872185.1 uncultured Bacteroidota bacterium
AATAAAATCCATTTCATTATTCGCTGCCGGATTTTTTTGAATATGTAACCTGAATAAAACCAGTAAGACTTCTAGGTTCAATTCCAGAAAGCCTTCTTTCATATACATCACAGATATAGTAATAAACTCCTGTTGACACTAGTTTTTTTGAATCCACATCCCTACCATCCCACCTTATATCAGGATTATCTGTTTCAAAAACTAGCTTACCCCAGCGATTAAAAATTTTCATATCAACTCTTTCAACAAATTTATATGGACCAGGAATAAATAAATCATTTTGTCCATTTCCATCTGGAGTAAATATATTCGGTAATTCGTAATAAGTACATTCATCAATGCAAATTCTAGTTCTTGATCTGCTTTCGTTATAAAAAGAATCTACAGCAGTAACAATATAACATCCAGCTATGTATAATGAATCTGCTCTATTGTCTTCAAAAGTAGTATCATTTGGATTATTCTTTGTAGCAATCAAAATCATATTTCCAGTTAAGGAAGACGAAAAATAAATATTATAGCCTATAACATCGTCGGCACAATAATGATTAGGATTAGTCCAAACTAAATTATTAATATATAAAACACAATTTGAATGTATACTTAAAACAGGAGAACAAGGTGGAGTTGTATCTATGGGTGTAGCACAGGTTTCCTGAGAATAATTAATAATTGGTGAAACAAAATTTCCTGTTGAGTAATCACCAATAGTTTTAACTTTATAACAATAGTTAACACCATTTATTAAGCCAGAATCAATAAATTGCATAGAAGGCGTATTGCCAATTGAATCGAACATTAACGTGCTTTGATTTAATCTATAAACATCATAACGTGAATTTAACCATGGCACATTTTTATTAATATTAATGAGAACCCTGTTATCATCAGGAATAGTTTGAATAAATGGAGATGAAGCTACATTTGGAACACCTATTAAAAAACGATTACCAGGTGTATTGTTATAAAATTCTACTTTGTATGAAAAAGGAGTTTCAATAGTGTTTATCAATGAATCGTTATAAATTGTATCATTAATACTACTCAATGAATCTATTAATTGGAGATTTTGCCCCCAGAAATCAGGTGAACGATAAATTAAATACATATAAGGACCTGGTGCTTCAGCAATATCAAATTCTGTTGGTTTTGACCAATCTATATATATTTTACCATTGCTTGCATCAGTTTTATTAATACTTACATGAGTAATAACAGGTATTCCCTTAACTAATTCAGTACAGGCTTCATTTGAAGCATAACTTTCTGCTTCGTCAGAAAAAACAGCAACAACTCTATAACAATAATCATAACCCAATGATAAGCCCATTTCATCATTATTATCTAAAAAAGTAGTAGTATTTATACCATAAGTACTACCAATTTTAACAAAAAGAGAATCTGGAACGCCTGTTTCGCAAGAATCAGGATTCCAACCAGAAGGACCATTTCGGCGATAAATATCATAGCGAATTGCATCACTACATGGACATGGTCCCCAATTTAATGTTATAGAATTTGTTGTTGGAATTAAAGTTAAATTAGGAGGAGCCGGACTTATTATCCTAATATAAACTTTTTGTTGCGCTACTAAATTCAAATCATGGTTATTATCTTTAGCTCTGAATACTACAAGATATGGAAATTTTTTAACATGTGTGCAATTTGTTTGCCATATAAAATTATTTGCAACACCATATCCATAAACAGTATCAAAATCGGCAGGACTATTTGGTACCTGAAAAGGACCACCATAAGCGTTAAGTGTAATATAATCATTATTAATATCAGTTGCAGAAACAGGAAAATTAATTAATGTTCCAGCTTCAACACATAAATCTTTTATAGGAGAAAGTAATGGAGGAATATTAGTTGATTGAACAACCTCTATCTGTATATCTCTTAAAATCTCTCCGATTTTTATATATGTATGTGTTGATATATTTAATCTCCATTCTTCAATTAACATTGCAACATTATAAATTCCTGTTTGTTGTGGCGAATCCCAAATTAAATCACCTGTAATTGGATTTACATATAACTCTGTACTTGCATATGGAATTGAATAGCCAGGTATTGGCTGAGCACTATCACCCAAACAAACAGTTAATTTATATGAGATACTATCGCCATCAGGATCCCAGGCACCTGGATTATGAACAAAAACAGAATAAAGTTTTGCCTTATCAATAGGAGGATAAGTTAAAACTGGAGTAGAATTACTGCCTACAACTGAATTTATATTTAAAGTAGTTCTAATTGCAAAAGGTACTTCAACAGAATTTGGAATATTTTCGACGCCTAAATTCCTATTCTGATCAACCATTGATATTACATAAACACCAGGACCTGGATATGTGTGTGTTCCTATATAAATATTTTTAGAATATAAATCAGCTAAAACAATTTCTGAGACTTTATATACAATTGAAGAATTTCCATCACCCCAACCAACTCTTAAATCAGGTCGGGTAGCACTAGAAGGTGTATAGGTATAAGTTATCATTGTTATCTCATAAGTATACCCAGAAATATGTTTATAACGTATTTCACCAGCACGATTATGTGTGGCAAACACATTAATCATTGATAAAATTCCAATTATTAACAATAAACAATATTTCATAATTAAGATGAGATTTTAATAGTTGTATTGTTTTTATTTAATGAATAACCGCTTTCTAATTCATTATATTTTAAAATCACTAAATTAGTCATATCAGAATAATAATCGTTTAGAAGATTATTATCAACTTGAATTGATTCGATTTTTCCAGAAAGTTGATAAGAATAATAAAGCCATATAGCCCCTTCAGTAATTTCCTTTTTAATAAATTTAAGCTTTTTGGCCGATAATTTATTATTATTTACTGTAATCATAATATTATCATTTATGTAATCCTTAATATATTCATCAGCATTTAGTATTGCATTTGGCTTACCAAGATTTAATTCAACATTTGAGTTTTTAAAAATCACACCTTGAAAATCATCTAAAAAAAGTTTAGTTGAAATATTAAATGCTTTTTGCTTAGAACTGAAGTCAATATTTGTAACTGTAACATGGATTGGATGCATAGCATTACCCATTAACATAAAAGCAATTACAACAATATATAAACTTCTTTTAAGCATTACTTAAATAATCAATAAAGTTACAACATTTTTCTATTTTTGATGAATTAAAAAGCGTTAAAAATGAGCATCTTTCAGCTTTATTTAAATCTTGGTATTCAACATATTGACGATTTTAAAAGTTATGATCATATTTTGTTTATCACATGTCTTTGTGCTGTTTATCTTTTGAAACAATGGAAACAAATTTTAGTTCTTATAACGGCTTTTACTATTGGTCACACTACATCTTTAATACTTTCTACATTTAAAATCGTTTCAATTCCAATTAATATAGTTGAATTTTTAATTCCATTAACAGTTTTTATCACAGCATTTTGGAATTTATTTTCAAAACAAGATGGAGTTAATTTAAAAACACATTGGGTAAAATATTTTACTGCTCTAATATTTGGATTGATTCATGGGATGGGTTTTTCAAATTATTTGCAAACTCTTTTAGGTAATGAAAATAATATTTTAATGCCTCTATTTTCATTTAATGTAGGCATAGAAATTGGGCAAATTCTAATAGTTAGTATTATTCTATTAATAAGTTATATTATTACTTCATGGTTTAAAGTTGCTCGTCGCGATTGGGTATTTATCTTTTCTGGAGCAGGTTTAGGAATTTCACTAACCCTTATGATAGACAGATATCCTTGGTAATCTCCTCATAAGATAAAAATCAATTTAAAAATTGTAAATTAACAGGTTCTTTTTAAATTTACGAATTATTCAAATTTTATATGAAACTTAAAATTATACTTATATTCTTAATTGCCATTTCCATTGCAAGTTGTAAAAAAGCTGATAATTACACTGATATTCCAGAAGAATATAAAAGCTATTTTTTATTCAAAGAAGGAAGTTCGTGGATTTATAAAAATCAAGTCACAAACTCTAACGACAGTTTAATTTTAAGAAGCATTACAAGAGAAGCTACAAAGCCTGATAATAATTGCGATAAATACAGATTTGAGTATGACCTACAATTCACCAATGTAACAGCTGGTAAATTATTTCATTCAGGAACTACATGTGTCGCAAATGCAAGTATTTATGATGGTTTAACTCCAGCAGTTTTTACAGTACCACCAACTCTTCCAACTTTATATATGGACACAGTAATTGCTGATACTACAATGTATTTTAATGCTTTGGTATGTTATTATTTTAACGACACAATGTCTGTATTTTCTGCATATGCTAAAAATATCGGACGAATTAAATGTTATAAAGTTGTGAATGGAATTAGAACAATTGACTATGAACTAAAAAGGTATCATGTTGCACCTTTCTAGTATATTAAAGTAGAGCCCTAACTGCTAACACATAAGAATTAAGACCAAATCCAGAAATTGATCCTTTGCATTTGCTTCCTACAATGGAAAAATGACGATAACTTTCTCGGGCAAAAATATTTGATAAATGCACTTCTATTACAGGACATGAAATTGCAGAAACAGCATCAGAAATCGAAATAGAAGTATGAGAATAACCACCAACATTTAAAATAATTCCATCAACTAAATACCCTTCATTCTGAATTGTGTTAATTAATATTCCTTCAACATTAGACTGAAAAAAGCTGAATTCAACTTCAGGAAACATTTTAATTAATTCAACAGAAAATTCGTCAAACGACTTTTTGCCATATATTTCTGGCTCTCTTTTTCCAATTAAATTTAAATTCGGACCGTTAATAACTGCAATCTTCATTTTTATAAATATTTGTTCAAATTAAGTTATTTTTTCTGAAATTCGCATAATTTAATTTATCAAATCTAAAGTTGTGAATTGGGAAATTACAATAAAAGAATTTAAATCATATTTAAAGCTCGAAAAATCACTTTCTAAAAATTCAATTGATGCTTATTTGCATGATATAAATCAATTCACGATTTTTTTAAACTACAGTAAGCTTTCAATATTACCAGATGAAGTGGATTTACTTTTACTCGAAAAATTTATTGGTTGGGTTAATGAATTGGGCATTCA
>CAIQJL010000397.1 GCA_903872185.1 uncultured Bacteroidota bacterium
AAAAATAATCAATTGTGGTCTAGGTTGACTAAAGAAGAACAAGAAGAATTAATTCTTATTGAAAAAGAAAGCCATAATGACGAAAACTTAATCAAACATTCAGAAGTTTCAAAAAAGCATAAAAAATGGCTTTAGAAATTTTATTTCTCACAGAGTCTCATGAAATGGACTCTGTGATGGAATCTCTTTTATAACATTGCAGGTTTAATATCTTTCTTAGAAATTATATCAAAGGCTAATATAATATCGTGTGATCCGCTATTGTATTTTCTAAGTTTAGAAATTACAAAATCATATGCATAAGCTATAGTAAAAAGATTTTTTATTTTTACACCTGCCAAAATAACAATTGCATCATTTGTTCTATAACTCAATCCGGCAGTTATTTTTTCTTGAAATTCAGCTTTTAATCCTAAGTCTAAAATTAATGGTGTTCCAAATGCACCTCCAACCATAAAAGATGGTTGAATCTTTATTTTTTCATTTAAATCAATTTTATAACAACTGGTAATGTAAAAATGGTTTGCAAGTTTTACCTCAGGATTTATTATATCATCTTTAAATTTTATTTTGTTAGCAAGCAATTGCATTATACTAATTCCTGCAGAAAATTTATCGGTATATAGAAAAGTTCCAAAGTCAACATTTGGTCTTATTGATTTAATTGAAGTATGTTCAGCTATAGCTTGATCGGTATTTTCATGCAAAGTAATTTTATTCCCATCAATACCATATTGCATTATTCCGGCAGCTAATCCTATTGATAGTTTAAATGTTTCGAATTTAATTTTGTAGTTATATGCAAAGGAAGCTGATAAACGACGTGTTGGTCCGGTAATGTCATTCATTATATTACCACCAATTCCCATTGTCTCATTTGTTTTTCCATTATACATCAAAACTTGCGTGCGTGGAGCGTTGCTGAAACCTGCCCACTGGCTTCTGTGATGAAGCATTACTTCACTATTAGGTTTTGTTCCATTTGCAGCAGGGTTAAATACAGTATAATCAAATGTGTGTAATGATAGTTGAGGCAATTGCTGGGCATTGCAATTGATAATATTTATAAAAAACAATATGTAGAATAGTCTTTGCATCTAAATTATCTGATTATTGTTACGTCACCCTTAAAAACATCTTGTCCCGAGATGTTTAAAATATAATAATAAGTTGCCTCTGGTAAATCATTTCCATAATATTTCCCGTCCCATTCATTGTTGTATCCTTGTTTATCATAAACGATATGACCATTTCTATTGTAAATACTTAAATGATTATCTGGATATTGTGAAATGTTATCAATAAACCATGTGTCATTTACTCCATCAACATTTGGAGTAAAAGTATTATTAATTACAATCTCATAAAAAGGTTTAGGTATTGTAGTTAATGTTATAGCATCATAATTATAACAACCGTTATTGTCATAAACTGTTAAAATATAAGTTGTAGTATTGTTTAAGGTAGCTATCGGATTTAAAATATTTGCATTTGATAATCCCGTTAAAGGTGCCCAAATTGCTGTGGAATAATTTGAAACTGTTGGTGTAAATTGGTATTGACTACCTTCATAAATAGTTGAATCTACACCTGCATTTACTGTTGGTTTAGATAATGTCGTAACCAAAACAGTGTCAGTTTTACTACATTGTCCATTTGTAACATTAACAATATAAGAAGTATTATTTGCAGGATTTGCTATCGGGTTACTAATATTCGCATTGCTTAATCCAGAACTTGTCAACCAATTATATATTGTTCCTCCTGTTGCATTTAATTGAATAGAATCGCCTTGACATATAGATACATCATTTCCTGCATTTGCTAAAGGAAGTGGAGTAAGAGATACAGTTATAGAGTCATTTGAAGTGCAGTTATTTGCAGATACAGTAACATGATAAACACCGCTTGAAATCGCATTTATTGTTTGAGTATTTGATCCGTTTGACCATAAATAACTTGTAAACTGGTTTGAAGCATCTAACAATATTGTATCGCCAAAACATCCTGTATGATTTTGTCCTAGTTCTACTTTGTTTGATGAATTTCCTAAAACAAAAATATTAGATCCAGTAAAGAGCCAATGATTTATTTTAACATTGCTTGTAGAATTGTTAAATATATATTGTGTGCTGTCAGTTTCTTTCCATTTAGCTGGCGGTGTGCTATTCCAGTTTGCTGCGGTTGTTTGTATTCCATCTGTTAATGAATCGTAATAAAAAATAATTCTCGCATAAGTTGAGCCACTGTCACGATTTACAAAATGATAATATTTGTTATTCAAATTACAAATATTTGTATCGGTCTGATTTAAGTTGAACCCATCATTTCCTGCATTATGGTTAACCATTCCAGCTGAATATTTATTTGTTGTATTGTTAACAGGAATAATCTCAACTGGCCTGTATCTTTGTAAAATATTTGATGATCCTAAGGGAAAAAGATAATTTGTATTAGAATTAGTTTTTCTAATTAATCTTCCCTGCAAGTTATTACTAACAAAGCCAGTCGTTCTCGAAATGGCTGTTGTGTTAGGGTTTTCAATTTCTAAATTAAAATTTGCAATATCAATTTCTCTGTCGTTTAATACAAGCGAATTAGAAATATTTACATTCTGATTAAGGCTTTTAATTTCATTGCCCATTAATGTTAAATTATAGAAATCGCTAGGGTTTGCACCTCCTATAATTTGTGTGTTACCTTCTAAAATAACATTTCCATTAAAGTGATTAAAAACTGAATTGTTTTGCCAGTTTCCATAAAGATTAATGTTCCCGTTTGAGTTTAATTGCGAATTGTTAATTAAATTACCAGAAATAGTAAGTTCTCCATTATTGTTTAATATAGACCCTGTTTTATTCTCAATATCTCCAGAAATTTTAACAATAGCTCCATTTGAAATATAAATTAAACCTGAATTATTAGTCATTAATTGTGAAAAGCAATTAAGCTGAAAAACCAGCAAAAAAACTTTAATTAAAAGAATATATTTAAGGTTTTTGGCCATTGTGTTTATTCTATACTTTAATTTTCAATGACTTTAATTACTGGCTGTTGGCTGTTGTTATAATTATTATTTAATAGCTCCATTTTTTCACCTTTTAATAATTTAAGATCTCTTTCAGTTTTTATAACTTCTATTTTTTTTGATTCAGGGTGTTCCTGAATATATTTATCATTTCTTTCAGCATATAAAGTCCATGAAACTTTTGAACCTGGTTTTCCGCCTGCTATTGTAAATGAATTTTCAGTTACTTCATTTTTAACATGAAGATCTGGTGCAGCAGCACCTATAGATGTCAGGTTGTATGAAAAATTAATGTTTATTGATTTAAAATAATCTGGCAGAGTTATTATTGCTTCACCATTATTATCTATAATTACATTTCCACGATACACATTAAGTACTTCAGGTGATTCTAGACAGAAATGTTTTAAAAACATATTTGGTTTTAAAGGATGTTGAATTCTGAATGCTTTTGTGCCTCCTGCAGAAAAATTTCCTCCAACGTCGAGAGCACCTGTAATTCCACCGTCATCAAAAGAATAAACTCCATAACTTAATGCTAAATTGGTGCTTTGACCTGCAATCCCCGTAACTCCAATGCCTGCAGTTCCTACGCCCGGATCAGTAGTGCCGTGATTATAACCGTAAACTCCGAAAGCCGCATCATAATTACTTTCACCAACTACTCCATTAAATCCGAACCCCCAAACTCCATGACCACCATTAGTTCTAAGATTATTCCCATAAACAGCTGCTTGGGAAGTACCGGTTGATGCTATTTGCCCAGAAACACCAAATCCTGCACCAGATGAATTTCCAAGTATTGCCGAAACTAAATTGTTTGTTGAAATTGTAGTCGATTGAATTGTTGAATAAGCATTTGAAGCAAGTGTACTAGAAGCATTAATAGCAACGCCACTATTTGAATGAGTTGTTTTAATTGCATTTGTGGCTGCTATTGATGCATTTACTTCAAAAGGTCCATAATTAGCGTTTATTATTCTTCCTGCTCCGTTACCACCACAATTATAAGCATTCTCAAGTGTGGTACATCCGCCTGAACCTGCTCCGATTTGCGTCCAGGCAGTGCCATTCCAAAAATAAAAAACATTTTCTGTAGTATCAAAAACTAATAAACCAGTTTGAGTTGGACTAAGTGATGAATTCATTGCTGTACGTTGCAATGTTGTTAAACGTGGAATTAATAAACCTTTATTTGTTGATGAAAGTTCAAGAATAGAATTTATGTCTGGATTGTTAGTACCAATTCCTACGTTGTTTTGTGCTTTAATATTTATTGAGAATAAAATTGATAAAATAATAAAGCTGAATTTTAAAACAGTTCTCATGATTATTAGTATTTTGGGTGAATAAAAATACAAAATATTATTTAAAAATAAATTTTGATTATCATTTAGTTTAACTTTTCTACTTAGGATTTTCTTTTCCTATATTTGTAAAATCAGAAATTATTTGAATTATGAAGATATCGTACAACTGGCTAAGAGAATATATAAATACTGATTTAGCTCCCGTAAAAATTGCTGAAATTCTTACAAGTATTGGACTTGAGGTAGAAGCGATAGATAAATTTGAGTCTGTTAAAGGAGGCTTAAAAGGTTTAGTTGTAGGCCATGTTTTGGAATGTCAAAAACATCCTGATGCGGATAAATTAAGTGTTACAAAAGTTAATGTAGGAGGCGAAGCATTATTAAATATAGTATGTGGAGCTTCAAATGTTGCTGTAAATCAAAAAGTAGTTGTCGCAACTATTGGTACTTCATTATTTAAAGATGATAGTAGTTTTGAAATTAAAAGAGCAAAAATTCGTGGAGTAGAATCTGAAGGAATGATTTGTGCTGAAGATGAAATTGGTTTGGGCGATTCGCATGCAGGAATTATGATATTAAGCGAAGAAGCTGTTCCAGGAACATCAATGCGTGAGTATTTTAAAATTAATGATGATTATGTTTTCGAAATAGGTTTAACTCCAAACAGAATTGATGCAGCTTCACATTATGGAGTTGCAAGAGATTTAGCTGCATACCTTCAGCATCGCAAACCAGTAGTTTTGGAAAAACCATCTGTAGATAATTTTAAAGTTGATAATAATGATTTGTCAATTATTGTTGAGGTAGAGAATAAAGAAGCTTGTGTTAGATATTCTGGTATATCTATTAGCAATATAACAGTTAAGGAATCTCCAATTTGGCTTCAAGATAGATTACGTTCAATTGGACTAAGACCAATAAATAATATAGTAGATATTACTAATTATATTCTTTTTGAAACAGGTCAGCCACTTCATGCATTTGATGCTGATTATATTAAAGGAAATAAAGTTATTGTAAGAACTGCAGTTGAAAACGCAAAATTTATAACATTAGACAGTGTTGAAAGAACTTTATCGTCAAATGATTTAATGATTTGTAATGATGCAGAAGAAATGTGTATTGCTGGTGTTTTTGGTGGAATTAATAGTGGGGTTACCGAAAATACAAAAAGAATTTTTATTGAAAGTGCAAATTTTAATCCCGTATTTGTAAGAAAAACTGCTCGTCGTCATGCTTTGGCAACTGATTCTTCTTTTAGATTCGAGCGTGGTGCCGATCCAAACATTACAGTTTATGCATTAAAGCGTGCGGCAATGATGATTAAAGAAATTACTGGTGGTGTTATTTCTTCTGATGTTGTTGATGTTTATCCTAAACCTGTAAAGGATGTTACAGTTGAACTTAACTTTGCAAATGTTGATGAACTTATAGGAAAACAAATTCCAAAAGAAACTGTAAAGGAAATTATAAAATCACTTGAAATTAAAGTTATTGCTGTTAAAGAAAAGAGTCTTTTGTTAGAAATTCCTGCATATAAAGTTGATGTTTTACGTGAAGTTGATGTTATTGAGGAAATTCTTAGGATTTATGGTTATAACAACGTGGAAGTGTCCGATAGAGTAAGGTCAAATATTAGTTATTCTCAAAAACCTGATAAAGAAAAAATAAATAATATTATTTCAGATTATTTAGCGTCAAATGGTTATTTTGAAATGATGACTAATTCTCTTACAAAAGCTTCATATTATGAAAATAAGCCTTTTTGGAATGATAAAAATTCTGTTAAAATATTAAATCCTTTAAGTGCCGATTTAGGAGTTATGCGACAGACATTATTGTTTGGTGGATTAGAGTCAATTTCTTATAACGTAAACCGCAAACAACAAAATCTAAAAATGTTTGAGTATGGCAATTGTTATGCTTACTACCCTGAATTAATTTCTGATAAAAAAGAAAATGCTTATTTTGAAGATTTAAGATTAGCTCTTTTTGTTTCTGGAAATAAAAATTCGGAAAATTACTCTTCAGAAACAAAGCCCGTTAGCTATTATTATTTAAAAAGCTATGTTGAAAATATTTTAACTAGGTTAGGTTGTCCTTTAAGTCAGGTAGTAATTTCTCAACCAGATACAAATATCTATTCCGAAGGGCAAATGTATTTTTATAAAGGAAAAGAGTTAGTTACTTTAGGTTTGTTAAGCAAAAATGTTCTAAAAGAATTTGACATAAAACAACCGGTATATTTTGCCGAATTTTTATGGAATAATGTATTGCCAAATTTAAATAACCAGAAAACAAAGTTTCAGGAATTATCAAAATTCCCTGAAGTTCGCAGAGATTTGGCAATGATACTGGATAAACAAATACCTTATTCTAAAATTGTAGAAATTGCTTCAAAAAACGAAAAGAAATTTTTGCAATCTGTTAATTTGTTTGATGTATACGAAGGTGATAAAATTCCTGAAGGTAAAAAATCATATGCAGTTAGCTTTCATCTACAGGATGCAACAAAAACATTAAACGACTTTCAGATTGATCAGATAATGAACAAACTTTCTGATGCATTTGAAAAAGAATTGGGAGCACAGATAAGAAAATAATCGGGGTCTCACAGAGTCTCCTGAAAAGGACTCTGAGTGAATTTTGAGTGACTTTTTGGCTTCTCACTGAGTCTCCTGAATGGGACTCTGTACTCTGGTTTTCACAGAGTCTCATGAAAGCGACTCTGTGCTTTCGTATACTCAGAGTCCTTTTATTTGGTATTTATTAATATTCTGTGCTTGTAACTAAAAGAGACTCTGAGTGACTATTGATTAGTTTGTGTATGTGAATAGAATCTGAGTGATTATTGGTTAATACTTTCTAATTTCTTCAGAAAAAATTCCCCGTTTATAACAAGAAACAAACTATATGAAAAATCTAAATTATATCGTAACAAATCATAATAAGTTTCGCCTCTTACAGCTAAATTAATGCCTCTGTATACTGGTTGATTGAATTGAATTTTTGCTGTACAAAGTTGTTTTTCTGGCTCCCACCAGTACCCATATTTTCGCGAAACAGATTGTAATAAAACCTCACCACGTGGGGCAATAAAATGTTTACTGTACCAGTATGTCAGCATAAAATCAAATTTCCCAAAACTTGCATTTAAATTTGAAAAAGCTCCCCAGCCTTGAGAGTAATACTGAATATGTGTGCTTGATGCATCATAATAAGAAACAAAATAATTACTTGTTCCAAAGTGTTTCTTTTGATTTGTGTTAGGAAAATAATTTAATTCGAGACCAGATGCTGTATTAAAAAATGTTTGAAGTTTATCGGTATTGTTATTTCCTTGTCCGCCTTTATGGGTAGCCATTCCCTGAATTGGGATTGCAAATTGTAATTTATTTTCTGGTTTGTAAAATTTTATTTTGGAAGTTGAAGCTAAGGTAAATTCTTCTTGAAATGGATCTCCTTGTAAAATAAATTTTTCCCAATTAAGCCAAAGGTCTCCTTCAAAATGTTTAAAGTTTCCTAAAAATTGTATTCCTTGTTCGGGGTTATTAGTGAAATGTCTTGAAAAAGAATAAAGTGGTTCAATTAATTTATGTTCAACTGTTCCGTGAATATTTCCAAAAATTAATTCAATGTTTTTAGAGAATTTATATTGACAACGTAACCAAGGTACTGAACGACTAAATTCGTCTCTTCCTGCATATTTTAAGAAATACCAGCCTGCCTGTAATTTTAAATTTGGTGCTGCCTGATAACTTAAATATGGTTTAAATGAAAAGCCCATATATGTAAAACCATAATTTAAATTGTTGAAATATTCATTGTTGTATAAAAAATTTTGATTGTCAAAACCTACTAATAACTTAGAGCTGTCTTCTGGATTAACAGGTTTATAGGTGTTAAATATTGTATTATCAAATTGCCCAAAGCAAAGATTGCTTATTAGAAATAAAAAAATAATTATACTTATTTTCATATTGCAAAATTAATTAAACAATTCGAACTCCAATAACTAGAATATCGTCAATTTGTTCATGGTTTCCCATCCATCTTTCTATGCAAAATTCTATTTCTTTTTTTTGTTCAGATAATGATTTAGAATTTAGGTCAATTAGTAATTGTTTTAATCTTGATTGCATAAACTTTTTTCCGTGCGGACCACCAAATTGGTCGTTGTAACCATCACTAAAAAGGTATATTGTATCACCTAAATTGTATTCGTAAATATTGTTAGTAAAAGGTTTTTCGTCGGTTAAATGAACTCCTATTGGCATTTTGTCTCCTTTTAGTTCGATTAATCTCGTTGTCATGCTGAGCGGAGTCGAAGCATCTATTCTAGATTTAGATTTTGCTTCGCAAGAAAGTTGTTCTTCACATTCGTTCAGAATGACAGAAGGAATAATGTATAGTGGGTTATTAGCTCCAGCAAATTCCAAATATTTTTTATCTGAATCAATAATACAAAGTGAAATATCCATTCCGTCTTTCTGCTCACCTGTTTTTCCGGTTTGATGTAAAGAACGTTTTACGTTTATTCTAAGCTGATCTAATATTTCACTAGCAGTTGGGTTGTTGAATTTTGTTATTATTTCATTTAAAAATGCAACGCCCATCATGCTCATAAATGCACCTGGAACACCATGTCCTGTGCAATCAGCTGCAGCTATAAAAATTTTATTTTGTTGTTGGTGTATCCAGTAAAAATCTCCGCTTACTATATCTCTTGGTCTATATAAAATAAAATGTTCTGGTAAAATGTTTTTTATGTTTTCGGCAGGAGGGAGTACTGCATTTTGAATTCTACTTGCATATTGAATACTATCTGTAATCTTTTTCTGTTGTAATGCAATTTTATCTCTTTGATTTGTTACTTCGTCGCGTTGAGCTTGAATCTCGTCTCGTTGCGCCATTATTTCTTCGTTTTTTTGGTTTATTTCTACATTTCTTTGTTTTAAAAGAAAATTTGCTTTTCGTTTAAGTTGGAGCGTTTTGTATAGTGCAGAAGAAAAGAAAATAATAATTATCATAACTATAGCAATACCCAAAATTATATAGTTTCTATTCCTGAGTTCTTTTTGTTTTTTTTCTAATTCAAGATTCTGTAATTTTTTATTTTTATTAAGTACTTCTATTTGATGTTCCTTTTTTTCAGTCTGATATTTAGTCTCAATATCAGTCATTTGTTTTATGTTATTAACTTTAAATAGTGAATCAGATAATTGGTAAGTAATTTTTTTATAATAATATGCTTGTTTAAAATCATTTGTTTTTTCGTAAGCATCTGCAAGATTATTGGCAGTTTGAAGTATTAAATTTCCAGAGTTAATTTCTTTTGCTTTATCAAATGAAATTAATAAATGTTTAATGCCTTGATTAAATTCGCCTATATTAATTTCAGAATTTCCTAGAATAGTATAACCGTAATAAAGTGTAGCCGGCTCTGTTGAGTTTTCATAAAGCTTTATATACTTTTTTGCTATCTGGTATCCTTTATATGGTTCATTCATGTTTATAAACAGATTAGCCATATTAAAATATGATGTTCCTAATAAATATTTATTAGAAAGTTCTTCTGCTATAGTTTCTAATTTGATATAGTATTCAAGGGCCTTGTTGTAATTTCCAGTTATTTTTTGACAAACACCAAGGTTTGCATAGCAATATGCAGAATTTTCTTTACTATTTGTTATTAATGAAAGATTAAGAGCTTTTTCGTAATAACTTTTAGCTTTATCATATAACTGAATGTCGGAATAAGTCGCTCCGATATTTATATCTGATTGTATTAATCCAATGGTATCATGTAATTCTTCATATATTTTCTCTGAATTAATATATTGATTAAGTGATTTGTCAAACATTGACAGTTCGCTATATATTATACCAATAAATGTATAGGTGTCTGCAAGTCTTTTTTTGTTTTTTATTTTAAAAAATAATTCTTTTGCTTTATAAAAATAAGAATTGGATATTTCTAATTTTCCTTTTGTGTAATAATAATCTCCTATAAGGTATTCGCACTCTGCAATTCCTTTTACATAATTATTTTCATTGGATAAAGTTCTTATATTTTTTACTTGACTGAAAAAAGTTGTAGAATCGCCTTCAATATTGAGTTCAGCTAAATCAACCAGTAAGTCGATACGCTTTAATATATTCTTTTCTTTTGCAATTTTATTAATTAATTCTGATTTGATAAGAGTATGTGCTTTGGCTTGAAACACACAAAAAATCGAAAACAAAGAAATAATTAATAATCTGTTCATGCTTCTATTATTCAAAACTCTTAAAAAGAAAGATATTAATCTGATAATTACTTTAGTTTCTGTATAAAATTAAAATTAATTCTTAAAGATGTAAAATTAAAAAGATTGCACTAAATAAAAAACGCCTGCATTTGCAGGCGTTTTTTATAAATATGTTTTAGTTTATTATTTTTTACCACAGCCACCAGGTTGTTCACCTTTTGGGCAACAGCTTTTTCCACCTTGTCCTTTACTGCATTTAGCATCGCCGCCACCACCATGTGAGCAACCAGCGCCACCTTTACTTGCGTTTGCATCAAAAATAATTTTTTGATTGTCAGTTAATAATGCTCTGATACTTTGTTTTGCTGCAGCACCTTTTTTCATTTGTTCTGCATTTAAAGCTGAAATTTCATCAATAGTTTTGTTTATAGCTGTCATATCAGCTTTATCGGCTGCTTGTAAAGTTTTTAAATGAGCCCGTTTCTCGTCAATCTGATTTTTAGTGCCTGTCATATCTTTTTTATGAGCTAAGCATAATTCATCAATTTTTTGTTTCTGAACATCTGTTAAATCTGTTATTCCTTTAACACACTCACCTTTTTCACATTTGTGACCGGCTTCTTTATCTTGAGCAAATACAGTTTGGCTTGCTACCATAATAAACGCCACTAATAACATTGGGATTAATTTTTGAATCTTTTTCATAATTATTTATTTATTTTTTGATTTACGACGCTTTGACTTAACTATGACATTTAAGTTTAAAATTGTATTAAAAAATTTTTATTTTTATGCCGAAACTATTTCAAAATCAACAAATAAAATTTTAATTATGAAGCTTCTGTTAATCAGTAATTCTACAAATGCAGGTGAAGAATATCTTGCTTATCCTATGCCTTATATTAAAGAGTTTTTAGGAAATAAAAGTCTTAAATGTGTTTTTTTACCATATGCAGCTGTTACTTTTTCATATGATGAATATGAAGATAAAGTTCAGGAAAGATTTAAAGAAATAGGACATGATGTTAAAAGTATTCATCATTTTTCAAATCCAATAGATGCAATAGAAAATGCAGATGCAATTGTTGTAGGTGGTGGAAATACTTTTCAGTTAATTTCTATGATTCATGAAAATAAATTAGTTGATGCTGTAAGAAAAAAAGTATTAAATGGGACACCTTTTATTGGTTGGAGCGCAGGTTCAAATGTTGCTTGTCCAACAATTAAAACAACCAACGACATGCCTATTGCAGAACCATCATCATTTAATGCATTTAATTTTGTAAAGTTTCAGATTAACCCACATTATTTAGACGCAAATCCACTTGGGCATGCCGGCGAAACACGCGAACAACGCATCGAAGAATTTCTTGAAATAAATCCAGATATTTATGTTGCAGGGTTACGCGAAGGTTGTATGTTTAAAATTGTAAATAATTCTATACAACATATAGGAAAAAGAACTATGAGATTGTTTATTAAAGGTAGTGAACCAAAAGAGTTTTCATCAGAGGATAATCTAGACTTTTTATTATAGTGCTGTAGTATAGTTAAATGCGGTTGATATTTGCCTTTATTTCAGGTTAAGTATTTATAGCATTTCTATTTGGTTAATTTGTAAAATTCTTGTAGTTTTGCGGGTTATTTTCAGAAATCAAATTATTGTTAGAAATATTAAAAATTAATTCAGATGCAGAATAAGGGAGCGATTAAGTTTTTTGGGATTGCACTTGCTTTAGCATGTTTGTACCAATTGTCATTTACTTTTTGTACAAGACAGGTAGAGAGTGATGCGCGTAATTTTGCCCAAGGCGATTTATTAAAAGAGAGTAAGTATATCGATTCAATTTCGAATGAACCGGTTTATAATTTCTTATGGTTAAAAAAGTATACATATCGTGATTGTCAGGAACAAGAGATTAATCTTGGTCTCGATTTAAAAGGTGGTATGAACGTTACTCTTGAAATTTCAATTGTTGACGTAATTCGTTCCTTAGCAAATTATAGTACTGATTCAACTTTTAATAAAGCACTTGCTTTAACTAAAAAAATGCAGGAAAATAGTCAAGAAGACTATTTGACTTTATTTGGAAAAGCATTTAAGCAAATAGATCCAAATGCAAAACTTGCAGCTTTGTTTATTTCAAAAGAACTAAACATTAACTTCAATACTTCAAACGAAGAAGTTTTAAAGATTATCAAAAAAGAATCGGATGGAGCAATTGATAATTCTTTTAATATTCTACGTAATCGTATTGATAAATTTGGAGTTACACAGCCAAATATTCAAAAACTCGAAACAACTGGAAGAATATTAATTGAACTTCCTGGTGTAAAAGATCCTGAGCGCGTTCGTAAATTGCTACAGGGAACTGCAAATTTAGAGTTTTGGGAAACTTTTGAAAATGGAGAAGTTTATCCATTGCTAGAAAAAGCAAACAAAGTTATTTCTGATATTGAATCTGCTGGTAAAAAATCAAACGAAAAAATTGATACTTTAGCTAAGCCTTCATTATTAGCAGATATGGCTAAAGATACTACTAAAAAAGTAGATAGTTCTGTTACTGCAAAAGCGGATACTTCATTATCTCTTGTTGATCAAATGAAAACTGATTCAACAAAAAAAGATACTGCTTTAAACGCTCAACAATTTAAAGAACAAAATCCTTTATTTGCAATTTTATATCCAAGTGTTGATAATGATCGTAAATTAGCTCAGGGTGCTGTAGTTGGTATGTCTGACTATAAAGATACTGCTCAAGTAAATAAATACTTAGCTTTAAAACAAGTTAAATCTTTATTTCCTTCGTCTCTTCGTTTTTTATGGACATATAAACCAATTAAAAAATCAACTGTATTCCAGTTAATTGCTATTCGTTCAACAAGTCGAGATGGTCGTGCTCCTTTAGATGGCGGCGCTGTAACATCTGCAAGAAAAGAATTTGGTAACACAAATAATAATGCAGAAGTTTCAATGTCCATGAATCCTGAAGGTGCAAAGACTTGGGCTAGATTAACACGTGATAATGTTGGTAAACAAATAGCTATTGTACTTGATAATTATGTTTATTCATTCCCGGTAGTTAATCAGGAAATTAAAGGTGGTAATTCATCTATTTCTGGAGATTTCTCTATTGAAGAAGCAGACGATTTAGCTAACGTTTTAAAATCAGGTAAACTTCCTGCACCTGCTCAGATTATTGCTGATGATACAGTAGGACCAACTTTAGGTGAAGAATCAATAAATTCTGGTTTACTCTCATTTATTATAGCATTTATTCTTGTTCTGTTATATATGCAATTATATTATAACAAAGCTGGTTTAGTTGCAAACATTGCTTTATTAGCAAATATTTTCTTTTTAATAGGAGTATTAGCATCATTAGGTGCAGTTCTTACTCTTCCTGGTATTGCAGGTATTGTTTTAACAATGGGTATGGCAGTTGATGCAAACGTTATTATATATGAGCGTATTAAAGAAGAAATGCGAGCCGGTAAGGGCGTTAAACTTGCAGTTGCCGATGGATATAAAAATGCATATTCAGCAATTATAGATGGTAACGTAACAACTATTATTACTGGTATTGTTCTTTATATTTTTGGTTCTGGTCCGGTTCAGGGATTTGCTACTACATTAATAATAGGTATTCTTACTTCATTATTTACTGCAATCTTTATTTCGAGAATTATTTTCGAATGGGGTTTAAATAAAAACTGGAACATAACTTTTGATAATAAATACACACGTAATTTCTTAACAAATACCAAAATTGATTTTATTGGATTAAGAAAAAAGATGTATGTTGTTTCACTTGTTGTTATTGGTATCGGTATTGTTTCTATGGCGACTAAAGGCTTTAGCTGGAGTGTTGATTTTACTGGTGGTCGTACATATTTAGTTCGCTTTGACCAACCGGTTAAAGTAAATGATGTTCGCTCATCTTTAGGAAAGCAATTTGGCGAGAATCCTGAAATAAAAACTTTTGGTGCCGATGAAAAAAATCAATTAAGAATTACTACAAAGTATCTGGTAAATGATAATGGTAAACAGGTTGATAGTATTATTACTACAAAACTTTATGCTGGTTTAAAACCATTTTATAAAAATGATTTAACTTATAAACAATTTAGTTTGACTGATAAATCTATTGGTGTTATGAGCTCACAAAAAGTAGGAGCTACTATTGCCGATGATATTAAATTAGCTGCCATTATTGCTGTTATTATTGCACTTTTAGCAATATTTGTTTATGTTGCTATTCGTTTCCGTAGCTGGCAGTGGGGATTAGGTGGTGTTGTAAGTCTTTTTCATGATGCACTTGTTGTATTGTCATTCTATTCAATATTCCAGGGAATATTACCTTTCAATCTGGATATTGATCAGGCATTCATTGCTGCTATTTTAACTGTTATTGGTTATTCTATTAATGATACTGTTATTATTTTCGATAGAATTAGAGAGTATCGAACATTACATCCAAGATGGGAAATGAGTCAGAGTATTAATTCTGCTATTAATAGTACATTAGGTAGAACTTTAAATACTTCATTAACAACAATTGTTGTATTATTAGCAATATTTATTTTTGGAGGTGAAGTGTTAAGAGGATTTATTTTTGCATTGCTCGTAGGTATTACTGTTGGAACTTATTCTTCCATTTTTAATGCTACGCCAGTTGCATATGACTTTTTTAAAACTGGAAAAAAGAAATCTGAAATAAAATAATTAATTTAAATCGAATCCCAACTTGTTGGGATTCGATTTAAATTATAAATGAAAATGATTTATTCACAATTACTTGTTAATTATTATTAAATTGCTAAACAACATTTTTAAATATAATACGTCTAATAAGAAAATTTCATAATATTGAGATTATTATTTTAGTTTCCCAATTAACCCAAACAATATGGAACTAACCGAAAAATCAATCCTTGTTCCGGTAGACTTTACCGAGAATTCAGAATTTGCACTTCAACATGCTTTGCAAATGTCAAAGTATATACATAGGACTATTGCCCTATTGCATATAATTAGAAAAGATAACGAGAAACCTGCTGCAATGGAAAAGCTTACTGCATTTAGCAAGCAAATGCAAGAAAAGTATGGTATAGAAACAGTATGCTTAGTGAGGAGAGGTGATATTTTTAAAGCCATTAAAAATACTGCTATTGAAATTAATGCTCTCTTAATTATTATGGGTTTACATAGTGCTAAAAGAGCTATAAAAGTAATTGTTGGGTCGAATATTCCTTTTTATCTAATTCAGTCGTCGCCAATTAATGATACAATTAAAGATATAGTTGTACCTGTTGATTATAATGAAAAGAACAGAGTTCAAATGAATTGGGTAACTCTTCTTTCAAAATATTTTAGTAGTAACATTAATATAATTAAACCTTTTATAAGTAATAATTATAAAAATGAGAAAATGAGAAAAAACATGTTCTTTATTCGTCAGATATTGGATGATAAAGGAATTGTTTTTGGTATTCGAACTGCTAAGCGAGAGAAAAAGTTCAATGAGGAAATATATAGTTTTGCTGCAGAAATTAATGCTGATGCAATATTTATAATGTCATATCACTTTAAAGAATTTATTTTAAAATCGAAGCATTTTAATATGAAAGTTCCTGTGCTTTGTATAAATCCTGCAACAAATACTCAAATTCTTCCAGGAAGATTTTAAATATTTAAAATTTAAAACAAGCCAACCCACAAGGTTGGCTTGTTTTGTTATTTAAGAAGTCTATTTCGAATTAACCATCGATACTTATGGACTTAAAATAATTAACAGTAATTTGAAATAACAAATATTTAAAATACATACCTTCGCCGAAATTTTTTTAATGAAAACCACAAATATTTCAAAGCTTAGTGTATGGGGAGTGCTTATTACACTTGGCATTGTATATGGTGATATAGGAACATCTCCTTTGTATGTAATGAGAGCTATTATTAATAGTTCGGGTGGTGTTAATGAAAGTGTTATTATTGGTGGAATTTCATGTATAATTTGGACTCTAACGCTGCAAACAACTTTAAAATATGTTCTTATTACACTTCGCGCAGATAATAAAGGTGAAGGTGGAATTCTAGCATTATATGCACTAATAAGACGACATATTAAATGGGCCTTTGTATTAGCAATCATTGGTGGTGCAGCTTTACTTGCAGATGGAATAATAACTCCTGCCATTACTGTAGTTTCTGCTGTAGAAGGTTTAAGGTTAATAAGTGCCAATATTCCTGTTATTCCTATTGTACTTTTAATAATATTTTTATTGTTTTTTATACAACAGTTTGGAACTAATTTTCTTGGACATACTTTTGGACCAGTAATGTTTATTTGGTTTCTGATGTTAGCGGTACTTGGTATTACTAATATAATAGGTAATACAGAAATTTTAAAGGCCTTTAATCCTTATTATGCTTATAAATTATTATCAAATCATCATGAGGGATTTTTGTTGCTTGGGGCAGTTTTTCTTTGCACAACAGGAGCAGAAGCACTTTATTCAGATTTGGGGCATTGTGGTATTCATAATATTAGAGTCTCATGGATTTATGTGAAAGTTGCTCTTATACTTAATTATTTAGGCCAAGGAGCATGGTTGTTGATGAACCAAAATATTTCAAGTGAAATAAATCCATTTTTCTCAATAATGCCAGGTTGGTTTCTTATTCCAGGAATTATACTTTCAACTGCAGCAGCTGTAATTGCAAGTCAGGCATTAATAACCGGATCGTATACAATTATTAATGAAGCAATATTATTAAATTTTTGGCCGCGGGTTAAGATAAGTCACCCAACCTTTATTAAAGGACAGATGTATATACCAAGTGTAAATAAATTTCTTTTTGTGGGTTGCGTTTTTGTAATATTATATTTTCAGGAATCTTCGAAGATGGAAGCTGCGTATGGGCTAGCAATTACAATTACAATGTTGATGACAACTTTGCTTATGAGTTTTTATTTTTATGTTAAAAGAAAATCACTCTCTTATGTCTTTCTGTTTCTTGGTGCGTATTTGATTATTGAAGGTTCTTTTTTTATAGCAAACATGTTTAAGTTTATTCATGGTGGATGGGTTACTATTTTGATTGCTAGTATATTGTTTTATATTATGTTTGTATGGTATAAGGGCAGAACAATTAAGCAAAAACTTACAGATTATGTCTATATTGATAAGTATCTGTCAATGTTGGTAGACATGAAAAAGGATCAAAGCATTTCAAAATATTCAACTAATTTAGTTTATTTCACTCATGCTAATAACGTGCATGAAATAGAATCAAAAGTAATATTTTCTATTTTTAACAAGCAACCTAAGAGAGCAGATGTTTATTGGCTAATACATGTGGACGTTGTTGATGAGCCCCATACAATGAGCTATAAGGTAAGTCATTTGATACCCGAAACTCTTATCAGAGTTGATTTCAAAATAGGGTTTAAAGTGCCTACTAAAATTAATATGTATTTCAGAAAAGTTATTGAGGAATTGGTTTTAAATAATGAAGTTGATATTACAACAAGATATCCTTCGCTACACAAATATGCTGTTTCTGGTGATTTTCGTTTTATATTAACAGATAGAGTTCAGGGTTATGATTTTGATTTCAAACCGTTCAATCAATTTATAATGGATAGTTATGATATACTTAAGAAAATTGGTATGCCAGAAGAAAAAGCATATGGACTTGATACCAGCAGTGTAATAACAGAAAAAATCCCTCTAATTATTAATAAAGGTGTTGATTTTAGTTTGACAAGAATAAAGGATTAAAAACTTGCTTCTATATTCTGTAAAATGTTATAGAGACTTGTTTTTTTATATTAAAATTCTAATCTGTAACTTTATTTCAGATTTTGTTTTGCCATTAATTTGTGTTAGTCCAGTACTTATGGTATTCATGTTAGAATAATATGTTTGCCCAAATCTAAACCATAAATCAATTTTCTTGTTTACAGAATATTTTATGTTAAAATAAAATCGAGAACCTTTATCATATAGTGCTGGAACTGAAAATGCATATAGTACATCGTTCTCGTATTCATATAATCGCGAATCGTAACCATCTGTATCAAAAATGCAATAACGTGCAGAGAAAGTTAATGGAAGTTTTACTGGTTTATAAATAAAATCCTGATAAATTAAGAATCCTTTTTCGGTTTTAGGATATTTGTTATAGGTAAGCCATTCAATTCTGTTTCTTAATTCAATTGTTTGAGAAACTTTATAAGAAATATGAAATCTTATTTTTGTAGTTGTTACATCTTCTATTCCTTCAATAACAGTAGGGATTGTTGTTGGAATATTTTCTGGTTTTATTTTTTGTTTGTAACGTACATACATACTTACTTGCCTGCTTGGTGTATATGCTGCTTCAACTAAATAATCGCTTCCTTTTGAAGGTGCATAAACTCCATATTTCAGCCATGGAAAAGTAAATAAGTCATAATAACCAGAAATTCTCCATTTGGCATATGGGTATATTGTTGTGCCAATATAAAAACCTTCTTCGTTGGCATTTACAGAGTTTTCGCCAAATCCGCTACTGTAATTTGCTTGGTAATTCCTTTCATAATTTCTGTAGGTTAATGCCATATTTATCTGTGATGATAAATTAAATAACATTCCACTCATAAATGCTTTTCCACCATTTTCGCTCATTGCCCCTTCACCAAAAACAGTTACATCTTTAATCATAAATTGATAGTCGGCGCCAATATTTGAATTTGATTTACCACTAAAATCATATTGGTTATAAACTGTTGGTGTTTTTAATAAAGTTGCTCCATATGTATATTGTATTCCTGTAAGTCCAACTCTGAATTTTTCCATATTCAAAGTTATATTTCCACCTATTACTGTTTCTGAAACTGATTTTCTATCTGCTAGTTCTGATGGTGTTGCATGTTCTCCGCTTGTTTGTAATGAACTTATGTCTTCGGCATCGCCTGTTAATGAGTCAATCGCAGTAATATTAGCGTCAATTTTCTTTTTTGAAGCAAAAGCTGTAAAATCTAGTTTGCTTAATCTGAAAGTTGCACCTGCTCCTCTGAAAAATAGATTTTCATCGGCACTTGAATATTTTTTTAATCCCTGAGCCTTTTTTCTGGTAGTTGTTACCATGGATGATTTTCCGTAATTTACACCTGAACAGATTACTAAACCTTGTCCGAATTGAGCCAAATAATCGCCAATAACAATTGTCTTTAGTGGGCCAATATCTTTTATTAACAAATGTGCAGAGTAAAAATCAAACCCTCTTGTCTGGCTACCTTTGAAAAATTCTTCTCCAGGATCTTTATCTGCAGTTATTCCCCATGAAATTTTAGTTTTATATGCAAATGAATATCTAAAAAACAATCTATTAGGACTTCCTAAATACCTTGAATTTGGACTAGCAGCTAAAGCAGAATCAGTAATAGGAGAATATCCTGCTTGTTGTTCTAGTACTCCCTGAGTTCTAATAAAAATTTTATGCCCTCCATACATTAATGCTTTTTTGGGATCAAAACCTAAAATAGGTTCTTCCTTTTTAACTGTAATAAATGGTAAAAGCATTCGCAAGTATTCCTCATTAAATCCAGTTACATTAAGTAATTCATAAATGCTAAGAAGTTGGCCATAATCTTTTTGATATTGAAGAATTGCATTAATTTGAAAGTCACTTAATAATTGTAATTTTTCATATTCAGCTTTTGTAGCTGTATTAATATTAAGTGGTTCATTCAAGTAGAATGTTAAATCCTCATATAATGTAGTATAATCTAGTTCTCTGTCTGTGTTTGAAGCAATTTCTTCAATGAATTTTTCAATAATTTCCTCATTAGAACCAGCTTGCCTTTGTTGAGAATAAGCAGAAATGGAAATAATTAAAGAAAGAAATATAAAGAAAAAATTCTTCATCCTTGATTAATTAGTCAGACGGTTAGTTGAATTTTTACCAAATTCATAACTAATACCCACATGAGGAGAAATACCTAATACCTGATGTGATGAAAAGGAGATGTCGGCTTTTAATTTTTTGTAAATATAGCCAATTCCAAAGCTTATTTGGTTAGGGTTACTAGTTACACCTGCTCTAATAAATAGGTTTTCTAGAAATTTATATTCAATTCCAACTTTATAAATAGGTTTGTATTGAAGATCTTTTTCAGCTTCAACAGTGCAAAGAACTTTTTCTGAAAACTCGTAAGCAATACCAAAAGTTATAATACTTGGTATTCGTTCATCATTATATGCTGCAATTTTTGAACGACTTAGGTTATAAATATGTCCACCTATAAAAAAGTGTTTTATTGGTTGTGCAAGTAAACCAAGTTCAGCAATAAAAGTTCCTTTATTACCATATCCTTCAGCATAAAAAGTGTTTAAATAATCGAATTTTACTCCAATTGAAAATTTATTGCCGAGAGATTTAGCATAAGCTAACCCAATTCTACTTTCGTTGTATTTTGAATACCCGAATTGCATTAAATCAATAGCAAAAACTCCAGATGAAGTAGGGTATGCAAAAGCACCAGCTTTTAATCCAAGTTCTTTTATGGCAAATTTATTTTCATAAAATAAACCAAATGAGGGTTTTGTAAGCAAAGCTAATCCAGCTTGATTGTGAGTGACGGACCATAAATCGTGAAATGCTACTCCGGCAGTGCCCATTCCTGCTTGTCTTGCACCTAGTGGATAGTCTTCGTTACCAGCAATAATGCTTTGATAGGTAATTGTCAGCAGAATAAAGGCAATAGTGAATTTAAATTCCCACATATTAATTTACCTTATATTCAAATTTATATTGCTCAAGTTCAATATTTGCTTTAACAACCTTACTTGCTAATCCGGCTTTGTATTTTTTTGATTTCTCAAATAACTCAACATTTCCAGTTGAAAGAATTTGAACTGCAAGTATTGCAGCATTTAAAGCAGCATCAAGTCCAACTGTTGCTACTGGAATTCCAGGAGGCATTTGAAGTATTGATAATATGCTATCCCAACCATCAATAGAAATTGAACTTCTGCAAGGAACCCCAATAACAGGAAGTGGAGTAAACGCAGCAATTACGCCAGGTAAATGAGCTGCACCGCCAGCACCTGCAATAATTACCCTAATACCCTTGTCGTAAGCATTTGATGCAAATTCTTCCACTAATTGAGGTGTACGATGTGCCGATAATGCATTTACTTCAAATGGGATTTGAAATTCATTTAATAGCTTGGCTGCTTGTTCCATAACTGGCCAGTCAGATGTACTGCCCATTATTATACTAACTAATGGTTTCATTTTATAATGAAATTTAGATTTATCTGTAAAAATAGTGTTTATTGCCCGATATTTAAAATTAGTATTCTAAAATGATTATTTTATTTAAAAATTTTATCATTTTTGTTAACTTTCCAACTTTAAAAATAAAGTATGAATAAAATCAAAATACTTGATAAAGAGTTCGAAGTCTCAATCAAAGAAAACGAAATTCAGGCTGCTGTAAGTAAAATGGCTATTAGACTGAATAATGAACTTAAAGGAAAGGAAGTTATTTTTATCGGAATTCTTAATGGTTCGTTTATGTTTGCTTCGGATTTATTCAAGCAAATTACATTTGATTGCAGAATCACATTTGTTAAAGTAGCTTCTTATCAGGGTACAATTTCCTCCGGAACTGTAAAAAGTTTAATAGGAATAAATGAAAATATTAAAGGTAAGGTAGTTGTAGTTCTCGAAGATATAGTTGATTCTGGTGAAACATTAGAAAATATTATTTGTCAGTTAAAAGGTTATGAACCAGAATCAATATTAATTGCTACTTTTCTGTTTAAGCCAAATGCATTTAAAAAATCATTTAAAATTGACTATGTTGCAATAGAAATTCCTAATGATTTTATCGTTGGGTATGGTCTAGATTATGATGGTTTTGGAAGGAATTTACCAGAGATTTATACACTAGTTAAATAATTATATTTATGTTGAATATTGTTTTATTTGGACCTCCGGGTTCTGGAAAGGGTACTCAATCAGAGCATTTAATTAAACAATTTGAGTTAATTCATCTTTCAACAGGTGATATTTTAAGGGTAGAAATTGCTGCTCAGACTGAATTAGGTATTGAAGCTCAAAAAAAAATGGATAAGGGTGAATTAGTGCCAGATGAAGTTGTAATAAGCATGATTAGTGGAATTATTGAAAGAAATAAAGATGCAAAAGGATTTATTTTTGATGGTTTTCCACGCACAATTGCACAGGCAGAATCTTTGGATGAAATGTTATCGGCTCATTCAACTAAAGTAAATCTATTAATAATGCTTGATGTTGATGAAGATGAAATTAAAAAAAGACTTATTTTAAGAGGCGAAAAATCAGGAAGAGGCGATGATATAAATATTGATATTATAACAAATAGAATTAATGTTTATCGTTTGCAAACAAAACCTGTTTCAAAATATTATAAAAAGCAAGGAAAATCTTTTCCAATTAATGGAATGCAAACAGAAGAGGAAGTATATTCTGACATTGCACATGTGATGGGTAAATTTGTTAAATAAATAAAAGTGTCAGATAATAATTTTATAGATTATGTAAAAATTTGTACTCGTTCGGGTAAAGGAGGCGCAGGTTCGCGTCATTTTTATCGCGATAAACGTACAATGAAAGGCGGGCCAGATGGTGGCGATGGTGGTAGAGGTGGTCATATTATTCTTGAAGGTAATAGTCAAATGTGGACATTGTTACATTTACGTTATAAAAGACATATTTATGCCGAAAATGGTTCGTGTGGAAGTGGCAAAAATGCAACAGGTGCAGAAGGAGAAGATGTAATAGTTCAGGTACCGCTTGGAACTGTAGCAAAAGATGCAGAAACAAATGAGGTTATAGCTGAAATAACAAAACATGGCGAAAGAATTATTCTTCGTAAAGGTGGGAGAGGTGGTTTAGGTAATTCTCATTTTAAATCTTCTACCCATCAAACCCCTCGTTATGCTCAACCAGGCGAGCCAGCAATTGAAGGTTGGAATATTTTAGAATTAAAAATACTTGCCGATGTAGGTTTAGTTGGTTTTCCAAATGCAGGAAAAAGTACTCTATTGTCAGTTGTTTCTGCTGCTAAACCTGAAATTGCAGATTATCCTTTTACAACATTAGTCCCAAATATTGGGATTGTAAATTATAGAGATTATCAGTCATTTGTTATGGCAGATATTCCGGGAATAATTGAAGGTGCCTCTGAAGGAAAAGGATTGGGATTAAGATTTCTACGGCATATCGAACGAAACTCAATATTGCTTTTTTTAGTTCCTGCTGATAGTAAAGATATAATGAAAGAATATAAAATTCTTTTAAATGAACTTGAAAAGTATAATCCAGATCTTTTAACAAAGAAAAGAATACTTGGTATCTCAAAATCTGATCTTTTGGATAAAGAATTAAAAAAGGAGATAAAAAAAGAAATTAAAGTAAAAATTCCTTGCTTGTTTTTTTCATCTGCAATTAGCGATGGGCTTGCCGAATTGAAAGATGAAATATGGAAAATGCTTACCTAGGTAAGTCAAAAGATTAATATTAAAGCCGATTTTTTTGTTTATAAAGCTGACAGCATAGTGCTTAATGGACGATGTGTTTTGTAATCACAATTCATTTATTTAAATTCATGTCAATTTGTCGTACTTTATATATGGCAGAAATTTTGTAAAATTGCAACCCGAAATAAATTAATTAGTAATGGGAGAAATAAACGAAGAAAAAGTGCAGGAAGGTATTAAGCAAGAAGCTGATAAAGAAGTACAGCATGATGCAAAACAAGAGGAAGCATTTGTTGGTAATGAAGATGAAGCAATTCCTGTAGCAGAAGAAAATAAAAAAGTTAAAAAGAAAAATATTTTCCGAAAAGAGAAAGTTGATAATAATGATGAAATAATAAAGCTTAAAGCTACTTTGGCAGAGTTGAATGATAAGTTATTGCGCAATGCTGCAGAGTTTGATAATTTTAAAAAACGAACTTTAAAGGAAAAATCTGATTTATTGAAATATGGCAGTGAAATAGTGTTGTCTGGAGTTTTATCTGTAATAGATGATTTTGATCGTGCCCATAAATCAGTTAGTGAATCTAATGATATTGATGCTGTGAAAACAGGAATTAATCTTATTTATTCAAAATTCAATGAGTTTGTAAATCAGCAAGGTGTAAAAGAAATTATTGCAACTAATGTTGAGTTCAATACTGATTTACATGAGGCAGTTACTCGTTTTCCAGCTCCTTCTGAAGAAATGAAAGGTAAGGTAATTGATGTAATTCAAAAAGGATATACTCTAAATGATAAAGTGATACGCTTTGCAAAAGTTGTTGTAGGCGAATAAAATCAAGATTAATGGCAAAAAGAGATTATTACGAAATTCTTGAAGTGACAAAATCAGCTTCAAAAGAAGAATTAAAAAAAGCATACCGTCAAAAAGCACTGCAATTTCATCCTGATAGAAATCCGGGTGACAAATCTGCAGAAGATAAATTTAAAGAAGCAGCTGAAGCATATGATGTTTTAGGTGACGATAATAAGCGAAGTAGATATGATCAGTTCGGTCATGCGGGTGTTAGCGGACCACAAGGTGGCGGTGGATATAGTGGTGGATTTGATATGGAAGATATCTTTAGTCGCTTTGGTGATGTATTTTCTGATTTTGGCTTTGGTGGTTTTGGCGGAGGTTCGCGCGGTGGTGGGCGAAATGTACGTAAAGGAACAAACTTAAGAGTAAAAGTAAAGCTTAATCTTAATGAAATATCTGATGGTGTTGAGAAAAAAATAAAAGTCAGAAAATTAGTTTCCTGTAAAATTTGTAGTGGTTCGGGTGCTAAAGATAATTCATCTTTTCATACCTGCTCTTCATGTAAGGGTAGTGGGTATGTAACCAGAGTACAACGTACTATTTTAGGAAATATGCAATCATCTGCACCTTGTTCAGCTTGTTCGGGAGAAGGAAAAATTATTGTTAACAAATGTCCAAAATGTTCTGGCGAAGGAGTTGCAAACGAAGAAGAAATAATCACATTAAATATTCCTGCAGGTGTTGCAGATGGTATGCAGCTATCTGTAAGCGGTAGAGGAAATGCAGCTCGACGAGGTGGTGTAAATGGTGATTTAATAGTTCTTGTTGAAGAAGAAAAACATCCCGATTTTATAAGAGATGAAAATAATCTTATTTACGATTTGTTAATTTCTATTCCTGATGCGATTACCGGAGCTCCAGTTGAAATTCCTACACTTGATGGTAGAGTTAAAGTAAAAGTCGAACCAGGAACTCCATCTGGTAAATTATTAAAATTACGTGGTAAAGGTTTGCCCGATGTTAATGGGTATAGGCGTGGTGATTTAATTGTAAGAATTCTAATATATATTCCTTCCTCTGTTTCAAAAGATGAACGAAAAATACTTGAGAAATTAAATGAGTCTGATAGTTTTAACCCTGAAATAGCAAAAAAGGATAAGACCTTTTTTGATAGGTTTAGAAACTATTTTGATTAGTGTTATTTGATTTAATTTTTAAAATTCTATACCTATATAATAGCATTCATTCTATTATGTAGTTATTTCTATTTTGTATGTTTTCTAAAATATTTATAGTAGAAAAATATTTTGTATATTAGTACTTTAAATATTACAGCTTAGTTTTTTAAATTTTAAATTAGTGAAAATTAATTAAATATCATTAGAACATTTAATTAGGTACTATAATGCTAATTTGTTTGTATTTTTTTGTTATTTTTACAAATCAATTTTTTATAAATGGAAGATAATAAAGAACCAAAAGAAAATAAAAGGCGGGAATTTCTTAAGACCCTTGGAATTATTGGTGCTGCTGGAGCAAGTGGAGCAATGGCTTTATATTTCGGACAACAATATGAGAAAATTAAATCTGGCAAAAAAGTTAGACTATTAACAGTTGATAATAAGGTTGTTGAATTCGAAAATGGAGAATTAAAGGAATTTAAAGGAACAACCGAAGATTTTATTGCCAGAGGAAGAGAAGGGATACCTGGAAAAAGCTGGGTAATGGTAATTGATTTAGCTAAATGCAGAAATGCAAGAAAATGTATAGGCGCTTGTCAGAATGCACATCATTTAAGGCCTGAACAGTATCATGTAAATACATTACAGATGCAGGATTCTGAGATTACTTCTCCTTACTTTATGCCAAAACCTTGTCAGCATTGCGATAATCCTCCTTGTGTTTCTGTTTGCCCCGTTGATGCTACTTTTAAAAGAACCGACGGGCCAGTTTTAATTGACAATGAACGTTGTATTGGTTGTCGTTTTTGTATTGCAGCTTGTCCTTATTCTGCTAGAATATTTAATTGGTTCGATCCAAAAGATGCAGAGAAATTTGCAAATGATCCATATGATATTGAGTTAAATGTACCACAGAAAAGAGGAACTGTTTCAAAATGTTTGTTTAGTGCAGATAGATTAAGAAAAAATGAGCTTCCATATTGCGTTTCAAATTGCCCTAATGGAGTTTATTATTTCGGCGATAAAAATGAAGATGCGGTAACAAATGGAACAACAAAAGAAACAGTTCGTTTAAGCACATTGTTAAAGGATAATGCTGCATACAGATTAATGGAAGAGTTAGGTCAGGAGCCAAGAGTATATTACTTGCCACCAAAGAACAGACTTTTTCCTTTTCCAGAAGAAGAAAATAAAAAAGATAATCATGTGTAATCTTTTAAAAAAATAAAATGGACGAAAAAACAAAATCCGGAATAATACATGATATACTAAAATCTGTTAAACTAAATAATGGATTTTATGTATGGATGGCATTCCTTACTGTGAGTTTAGTGTTTTGTTTAACTGCGTATTATCAACAGTTAACAACAGGTTTAGGTGTTACTGGCTTAAGAGATTACATTTCATGGGGAATGTATATTTCTAATTTCGTATTCTTTGTTGCATCAAGTTTAATTGGTATGTTGATTAGTTCTGTGCTTGGTTTAACCGGACAAAAATGGGTAACTCCAATTACAAGAATGGCAGAAATAATTGCTTTTGCTTTTGCAGCAGTAGCAGGCTTGGTTATTGTTTCTGATATGGGTCGACCTGAAAGATTATTAAATGTTTTTCTCTATGGGCGTTTTCAATCACCAATTTTGTGGGATGTAACCGTTGTTACAACATATGTAATGATAAGCTTACTTCTTTTTATTGTTCCAATGGTTCCAGATTTAGCAATAGCATATAATAATAGATCTGATTTACCAAAATGGCAAAGACTTTTATACAAATTATTATCATTAAATTGGATAGGGTCAGAAGAACAAAAAGCATTATTACATAAAGCTGTAAGAATTTTATTGATACTTGTTATTCCAGTAGCTTTGGCTATTCATACTGTTACTTCATGGCTTTTTGCTGTAACTCCAAGAGCTGGTTGGAATTCAACAATATTTGGACCTTACTTTGTAACTGGCGCTTTTGTAACCGGAGTTGCATCTGTAATTATTGCAATGTATGTTTTTAGAAAAATTTATCATTTACAAGAATATATTAAAGATATACATTTTGATAAAATTGGGAAATTATTAGTTTTAGTTTCGCTCGTATATCTATACTTTAATATAAATGAATTTTTGGTTCCGGGTTATAAAATGCCAAAACATGAAGCTGTAACATTACACTCTTTATTTTCTGGCGGTCATGCTATAATGTTTTGGTTTGTTCAATTAGCAGGATTAATTATTCCAATATTTTTACTGCTTCTAAAGAAATTCAGAAAACCTACTCCGCTATTAATAATAGGACTTTTTGTGTTTGTAGGAGCATGGTTAAAACGATATTTAATTGTAATACCTACTCAAGAGCATCCGTTTTTGCCTATTCAAAATGTTCCTGAAAGTTATACTTTTTATCAACCAACATTTACTGAAATATGTATAACACTTGCATCTTTTATACTAGTATTAATAATCGTTTCGGTGTTAGCAAAGGTATTTCCATTAATACCAATTCAAGAAACTATTGATGAACGAAATAATAAAACTGAATCACATGAAGAGTAGTTTTATATTAATTGTTATTTTAAGTTTATTAGGAACTTATGTAAAGGCTCAAACCCCTTGGGTTGTTCCTGATGATAGAAAAGGATTATTAGCTCCTTTAAAATTTTCTGATGAAACCAGAAAACTAGGACAAGAAGTTTTTAATAAAACTTGTGTTTCATGTCATGGGCACCCTGGTCAACCTGATCAGGCAAAATTAGTCCCAGCACCAAAAGATCCAGCATCAAAAGAATATCAGCAAAATTTAGATGGCGAGTTTTTTTATAAGATTACCGAAGGACGGGGTTTAATGCCTTCATTTAAAAAAATGCTAAAGTCTGAAGATATATGGAATGTTATAAGTTATGTTAGAACATTTAATAAAGAGTATGTTCAAAAAGTTGGCGCTGCTGATTCTAGTTCTGGTATAACTGGAAAACTTTTATCAAAACTTGATTATTTAATTAAAGATAATAAAATTGAAGTAAAAGTGATTCAGCAAAGTAACAAAATGCCAGTTATTGGTGTAAAACTATCACTTTATGCAAAAAGAAATTTTGGTTGGTTACCGTTAGATGAGATGAGAATTTCAAATGCATCAGGAAAACTTACTTTTAATTATCCTAAAGATTTACCTGGTGATAAAGTAGGAGATGTAAATATAAAAGTTAACATGGCAAATGCTGATGGAACTGAACGAACAATTATTGATACAATTATAAAAACTGAGATTAAATGCAGTCAATATAATTTATTGGATAATCGTGCAATGTGGAATGTTCGTTCTAAAGCTCCAATATGGTTGATGTTGTCATATTGTGGATCTGTGTTAGCGGCATGGGGAGTTATTTTTTATATTATATGGATATTGTTACAAATTAGAAATAAAGGTGCAAAAGTTTAAAATTAGAAATAATTAAAATGAAAAAAATACTTTTATTAGTTTCGATTTTATTTGTTTTTGGAGGTCTTCGTGCTCAATTGCTTGGGCCAGGTAACGATACTATTGGAATTAGCGAACATCTGGATCAAACTATTCCATTAGATTTAAAGTTTTTAAACGAGGATAGTATTACTGTAACATTGGGCCAATTAATTGATAAACCCACAATATTATCCTTTGTTTATTATGATTGTCCTGGAATATGCACTTACTTACAGGAAGGAGTTTCGGACTTAGTTGCAAATTCTGATTTATGGCTTGGAATAGATTATAATATTATAACTATTAGTTTTAATTCCAGAGATAAACCATCAGCTGCTGTATTGAAGAAACATAATTTTACTACTGGTATTCCTGTTGATAAAAGAAAGTATTGGTATTATTTAACAGGTGATAGTGCTTCTATAAATTCAATTTTAACCAGTGCTGGTTATAAAATTAAGATTGCAGGTTTAGATTTTTCTCATCCTTCAGGTATTATTATTCTTAGTCCAAAAGGAAAAATTACTAGATATTTTTATGGATTATCTTATTTGCCTTTTGACTTTAAAATGGCTGTAATTGAAGCACAAAAAGGCTTGTCCAGACCAACTATTAACAAAGTACTTGAATTTTGTTTTTCATACGATCAGCAAGGTAAAAAATATTCATTACAAGTTACAAAAGTAGCTGCAACTATAATAATCTTTTTTGCAGTTGTTCTTTTTATAGTTCTAATGTTTAAATCAAGAAAACGTAAAAATAAGAAGTAAAATAATATGGAAATTTCTGCAATAGAAAATAGTTACCTAAAACACGGAACCAAATACAAAGGAATTCTTGGTTGGCTAACTTCAACCGATCATAAGAGAATTGGGTTAATGTATATGTATGCAATTATGATTTTCTTTTTAGTTGGTGGGTTGTTAGGAGGTTTAATGAGGTTAGAGCTTTTCAGACCTGGGCAAGATTATATTACTGCTCAAACTTACAATGCAGTATTTACAGTTCATGGAGTTATTATGATTTTCTTAGTTGTTATTCCTGGTTTAGCTGCAGTTTTTGGAAATATTTTAATGCCTATTATGATAGGAGCAAGGGATGTTGCATTTCCAAAGTTAAATTTATTCTCATTTTACATTTATATTTTTGGAGCAATTTTAGCTATTTCATCACAATTTTTAGGTAAAGGCGCACCAGATACTGGCTGGACCTTTTATGCTCCATACAGTACTGATACAAACACTAACGTTGTTGCTGCTGTTTTGGCAGCGTTTGTTTTAGGATTTTCATCAATATTAACAGGGTTAAACTTTATTGTAACAATTCACAGGATGCGCGCTCCAGGAATGACATGGTTTAAAATGCCTTTGTTCCCTTGGTCGTTATATGCAACTGCCTGGATTCAGCTATTGGCAACTCCAATAGTTGGTATAACATTATTAATGATTATTGCTGAAAGATGGTTTAAAATTGGATTTTTTGACCCAAATTTAGGTGGTGACCCAATTTTATTTCAGCATTTATTCTGGATTTATTCTCATCCAGCAGTTTATATTATGATACTTCCTGCTATGGGTGTAATAACTGAAATAATTCCAACTTTTAGTCAGAAAAGAGTTTTTGGTTATAAAGCAATTGTATTTTCTTCTGTAGCTATTGCTGCTGTGGGATATCTTGTATGGGGGCATCATATGTATACCGCAGGAATGAGTGTTACTGCAAGATGGTTTTTTAGTTTGTTAACTTTTATTGTTGCAGTTCCTAGCGCTATTAAAGTGTTTAACTGGATTTCTACAATGTATAAGGGTTCAATTAATCTTCAACCACCTTTCTTTTTTACTATGGCTTTTATCTTTAATTTTATGATTGGTGGTTTAACGGGATTAGTATTAGGATCTTTAGCCACTGATATTCATGTTCATGATACCGCTTTTGTAGTTGCACATTTTCATTATATAATTTTTGGTGGAATGGGTTTCGCATTTCTTGCTGCAATTCACTATTGGTTTCCTAAAATATATGGAAGAATGTATAACAACAAATTAGCTAATACTTCTTGTGCACTTATTTTCGGAGGGTTTACATTACTTTATTTTCCACAGTTTATTATTGGTTTACAAGGAATGCCAAGAAGGTATTTTGATTATTTGCCTAAATATGAATGGGGTCAGGTATTCTCATTTTTTGGTGCAATAGTTTTAGGCATTGGAATATTAATTATGTTGATTAACCTATTTAAATCAGCAAGAAAAGGAAAAATTGCTAGTTCAAATCCATGGGGTGGTAAAACTTTGGAATGGACAATTGCATCGCCTCCAACAGTTGAAAATTTTGAAGAAATTCCTATTATAACTGAAGGACCATATGAGTATAAATAAAAAGAAAAATAAATAATGGAGAATTCAATAACACATACAGAGCACAGAGACGATACGGCATCGAAAATGGGAATGTGGCTGTTTATATTTACCGAATTATTATTATTTGGAGGTTTGTTTATTGTTTATTCAGTATATAGATCAAAGTACACTGCTGATTTTCATGTTGCCGCAAACCAATTAAATACTTTTATTGGAACCGTTAATACTGTAATTTTATTGGTTAGTAGTATGACTGTTGCAATGTCTGTTACAGCTTTAAGAACAGGTAACAAAGGCTTAACATTAAAACTTTTGGCAACAACTATTTTCTTTGCATTTTTATTTCTTGTAAATAAATATTTTGAATGGGGTTTAAAATTTGAACATCATCTTTATCCAGGCTCAGAACTAATGCTTACATTAAAAAGAGGTGAGCTATTATTTTTTGGATTATACTTTTTTATGACAGGTTTACATGCTTTGCATATAATTGTAGGAATGATACTGCTAATTGTTATTTACAGAAAGATTCAAACTGGTAGAATTACAAAAGATGATAATGTATTATTAGAAAATGGTGGATTATATTGGCATTTAGTTGATTTAATCTGGATATTTCTTTTCCCGTTGTTATATTTAATATCTTAATAAAGTTGCTATGGAACAAGAACATCAACATATAACATCTTATCGAACATATGCAATAGTATTAACTGCATTGTTATTTCTAACTGCAATAACAGTATTTGTAACCTGGTTCGATCTTGAAGCACTTACAATCGTTGTTGCTATGGCTATAGCATGTGTAAAGGTTACAATTGTAATAAGTTATTTTATGCATGTTAAGCATGATAAGCTGGTCTTTAAGTTAATGGTCGGAATGGTTTTTATACTTATTCTAGTTATCTTTTTAATTCTGTTTTCTGATTATTTATTTAGATAAAACTTATATATAATGTTATTACAGGTAGCATCAAATTTTGTAGAGGGCGTTGATAAAGCGTTCTTTGTTATAATGGGAATCGGAGTGTTTTTCTTAGTAGGTTTAACCACTCTGATGTTGGTTTTTGTGTTTAAGTATAACAAGAAAAAACATCCAGTTGCCCTACAGATAAAAGAGAAAACTTATCTGGAGGTGATTTGGACTGTTATTCCTTTGATTATTGTTGGATTTATGTTTTACTATGGATATGTTGCTTTTATGCCTATGCGCGAAGCCCCAAAAGATGCATTACAAATTACCGCAGTTGGTAAAATGTGGGAATGGAATTTTATTTATGCTAATGGTAAAGAATCAAAAAAGCTTGTAGTTCCTTTTAATAAAGCAGTAAATTTAAAATTAGTTTCTTTAGATGTTGTTCATAGTTTATATATACCTGCATACAGAATAAAAGAAGATGTTGTTAAAGGTGAGCCTGATTTTATGTGGTTTATCCCATCTCAAAAAGGAAGATTTGATATTTTTTGTGCTGAGTATTGTGGTTTACGCCATTCATATATGTCCTCAGAAGTTGAGGTGATTGATGAAGCTAAGTTTAATTTATGGTTATCAATTATAGAAAAAAAATCTAATAAAGAAGAATTTCCAGGTTTTTTAGTGCTTAAAAATAATGCATGTACTGGTTGTCATTCTTTAGATGGAAGTAGACTTGTTGGTCCATCATTTAAAGGATTATATGGCAGAGATGAGGTTGTTTTAACAAATGATGCTGAAAGAAACCAAAAAGTTGATGATGCATATATTAAAAATTCCATTTTAAATCCTGATGCTGACGTGGTGAAAGGTTTTAATAAGGGATTGATGAAATCATATCAAACTGTTTTAAAAGAGGAAGAAATTCAACAAATTATAGAGTATTTTAAAACACCAGATGAAAAATAATATTTTTTTATCTTATTTAAAATTATCAAAAGTATTTTTATCCTTAGCTGTTGCTTTTTCAGCATTTGTTGGCTACTCACTATCTAAAAACATAGATTTCACTTCTTCTATAATATTAGTTTGTGGAGTCTTTTTTCTTTCTTCTTCTGCTTCTGCAATAAACCAGATTCAGGAGGCTAAAACTGATTTGTTAATGAATAGAACTATGAATAGGCCAATTCCATCTAAACAAATTTCAATTATTTCTGCATTAGTATTTAGTATGGTGTTAATTGTTATTGGCTCATTGTTCTTGTTTAAATTGAATTTCCTGTGTTTTATTTTAGGATTATTAAACGTTGTTATTTATAATCTAATTTACACCCCTTTAAAATATAAAAGTCAATTTGGATTAATTGCTGGTGGCTTGGTGGGTGCAATTCCTCCAATTATAGGTTGGTCTGCTTCTGGATTAGTTATGTTGCCTGCTATAATATATTTTTCAGTATTTATGTTTTTATGGCAAATACCACACTTCTGGATATTGTTAATTAAATACAGACAAGATTATAAAAATGCTAATATTAAAAGTATTGCCGAAAGTGTTGAGCCAGAAAGATTGAAAATTATTTTATTTATATGGATTTTTGCAACATCATTGCTTGCTTTTACTTTTCCATATTTTGGAATAATAACTAGTCTTAATAGTATAGTCTTATTGATTTTGTTAAATGCCATGATTATACTGAGTTTTGTTAAGTATTTATTTTTCCATAAAAATATTAGTCAGTTTAAGTTTGCCAATATTTCTGTTCAAGTATATCTAATTGCTGTTTTTGCGTTAATATTATTTGAGAATATTTAGTAGCTATAGCTACAATCATAGTGTTGGTTCGTGAATATCAAAATTATTTTAATATAACTACTGATGAATTTAGTCGATACAGATAAAATGCCATTGTTGTTTTTAGGACATGGTAACCCTATGAACGCAATTGAGGAAAATCAATTTGTTGATAGGTTTTGTGAAATAGCTAAAACATTACCTAAGCCAAAAGGCATACTTTGTATTTCTGCACATTGGTATATAAATGGTACAAAAGTTACGGCAATGGATATGCCTTCTACAATTCACGATTTCTATGGTTTTCCTGATGCCTTATATAAAGTTAATTATCCTGCAAAAGGAAGTCCTGAGTTAGCAAATGAAACTAAAAATATTCTTTTGCCAAATCTTGTAGAGCTAGATTATAACTGGGGGTTAGATCATGGTACCTGGAGTGTGTTAACTCATTTATATCCTAAAGCTGATATTCCGGTTGTTCAATTAAGTATCGACTTTACAAAAGATGCTGAATACCATTTTGAACTTGCTAAAAAATTAAGTTTTTTAAGAACTAGAGGAATATTAATAGTTGGCAGTGGTAACATTATTCATAATTTAAGTCTTGTCGATTTTCAAAATATGGATAAAGATGATTATGGATATGATTGGGCTATTGAAGCAAGAGAGAAATTAAATAATTTGATATTAGATAATAATTTTAAATCGCTTATTGAATATAAGAAACAACCTAAAGCTATACAACTGGCTATTCCAACGCCTGATCACTTTTTGCCTTTAATATATATTCTAGGACTTAAGGAAGAAAATGAGCAAATAACAATGTTTAATGATAAACTTGTTGCTGGTTCATTAAGTATGACTTCATTGAAAATATATTAGAAAAAACATTTTCTAATTTGTCGATTTTATTAGCTTTTTTCCTACTAATGAAGAGAAAACTCCAACAATACAAAGTATTGTAAATACTATGAATATTATTTTAGAACTATGAATAAAACTTTCAATGTTAGAGTCGTTAATTTTTTGTTCACCAACAAAAATATGAACTGAGAGTGATGCAATAGCCATACTAAACATCATACCAGTTGTTCGCATTGTACTTACTGTTGCGGAAGCAACTCCATAAAATTTACGTTCAACCGAACTCATTACCATGTTTGTATTTGGCGATGAAAAAAGTCCAAAACCTAATCCTAGAACTGCTAAAGCAGTAATTAAGAAAGTTTGAGATGTATTTATTTCAATAAACGAAAGCATAATTAAACCAATAACACTAATTCCCATTCCCATCGAAGCTAGCCAGCGTGGATTTATTTTATCTGACAAGCGTCCTGATAGAATTGCCATTAAAGCCATTAAAATTGGTTGAGTTATAAGAACTAGCCCTGCTTCCTTTGGTGTTAAATGTTTTGCATATTGCAAGTATAAACTTAAAACAAAACTTACTGCAAATGTGGCTGCATAGTTTATAAATGCAGATAAGTTTGAACTAGCAAAAATTTTATTTTCAAAAAATAATTTCATGTTCAGAACAGGGAAAGGATTTTTTATTTCAACTAAAACAAAAATTATTATTCCAATTATTCCAATAACAGTATAAAAAATTGCTGGTGTTGAAGGTAATTTTGAAAATCCATACATTAAAGAAGTCATCGATGGCATATAAATTAATGTTCCAAGCCAATCGAATTTTTCGTTTTTTGCTTCAATCCATTCTGCTTTTATTTTAAACAGAATCACTAAGCTTATTATTAAAGAAGCTATAGCATTAATATAAAATAAACTACTCCAACCAAATGTTTGGGTTAAAATTCCACCTAAGATAGGTGCTGCAGACAATCCCACATATACTGCTGAAACGTTTAACCCGATAACTTTTCCTCGTTCTTGAGGAGGAAATGCTGATATAACAATGGCCATGCTTGTGCTAAACATCATTGCACTTCCAATTCCTTGTAGTAGTCTCGAAATAATTAAAAAATATCCGGAAAAAGAAATTGCACACATAAACGTTGCAATAGTAAAGAATATGTTACCATATAAAAACATTTTCTTACGACCCCACATATCTCCAATTTTACCTAAAGGAACAAGAAATACTGCAGAAGCTAACAAATAAGCCATAGTTACCCAGCTCATTTCAACTGCATTTAACGAAAACTCATTACTTATATTGGGTAATGCAACATTTACAGCTGCTCCCATTAGTGGATTTAAAAAATTTGATGTCATAGTAACAGCCATCAAAACCACTTTGTTTACCTCGTTATTATTTTGTATATTCATTAAAATGATTAAAAATAGTTTTGCAAAAGTATAAAAGCACTTTTAGTATTAAGGAAATATTCTATTTTTTTTTAAAAGTTTTTATACCACGAACTATTTTCTTTATAATCTTCAATAACATTTGTGAATTCAATTTGTTTAAAGTTTCCAATTAGTCCTGAAATTTCAGTTTGTAACATTGCAATTGAATTTGAAACCAAATCCTTTCTAAAATTACTATTACCTATATTTATTACCATTTCAATAGAAATAATTCTGCTAATTATTTTTCCAAATTCAATTTGTTTTCGTTGATTTAGCTGTAAATTTATATTGAAATCTAATTGTTCTTTTACCAATAATGCTGCTTGTTTAGTGTGAATATATTCGCTTAGAAACAAAAATGGATTAGTTTCGTTTTTTTGTTTCATCAATTTTATTATTCCTTCAGAAATTTGAGCGTAAAGAATATCATTAGAGCCTTCAAAAATTTGAAACGGTCTGCTGTCTATTATTCCCCTTCCGCCAATGTGACTGTAACGGTATGCTTTTGCACCAACCAATTGTACCAGAGATTGGGCTGCATCTTGCATCATATCAGTAGCAATGGTTTTAAATGAATTGGCTTCAATTCCGCAGGTTGAAAGATCTTTTTCTAATCCTGCATTTTTACTACTGTATGCACACATTGCAGAACAAATTGTAAAATATGATTGTAATCTTGCTAAACGATATTGTACCTGATCATATGTAAATAAACTTTTTCCTCCAATTGAACGTTGTTTGCAATGCAAAATAGCTTCGTCCATCATGCGCTGTATAAATCCTAGTCCCATTGCGGGAAATTGCAATCTGCTTCTATGAAGAGTGTCGAGCAAAACGTTAATGCCTGTTGTTTTTGGGTCAAGACGTTGTTGGGTAGGTATTTTAACGTCAATACGATTTCTTCCATATGGAATATGATGTAATCCTAAATTATCAAAATATTCTTCAACTACTATTTGCTGATCAGAAGCATCTGTATCACAAATAAAGAAATCTAAATCTCTTTTTAATTGACCGTTTTCTGTTTGTTCGCGTGCTGTTAATAGCCAGTAGTTCGCAAACCCTGTTAATCCTGCCCAGTGTTTAGTTCCTTTTAATTGAAAATGTGTATCTGATTTTGTGAAAAATGTTCGCATATTTAATGCATCACTACCAAAATCTGGTTCAGTAATCATTAAACCGCCCATTTTCTTTTCATTTAAAAATCCATTAAATACTTTCTTTTTTATTTCTTCTTTTGCAAATTTAGTAACAGGTTGAAGGAATAACGCTGAGTTGATGCCTAATGTCAGAGAAAATGCAAGCGACTCATAAGCTGCTGCTGAAGTCATTAGTAAATTTTCATCTATTTTCCCACTTATACCGCCATATTCTTTAGAAATAATTACTGCCAATGGATTTAATGGTATTATTTCTTTTAAAACTAAGGCGGGAATTCCGCGTGTAGTTGTTATATAATCGGTATTAGATAATTCGCTGTATACCTCCTTTAGTTTTAATTTAAAGTTCTCAAGAAATAAATGGAAAGTTGAAGGTGAAATAGAATCTTCTGTATGTGTCAAAATAAATATTTTTAAGTGAGTAATATATGAGATTAAAGTACTTTAATGCAAAAATAATAAAAATAATTATCCTAATTGATTAAATTAAAGTTTTTTAAGATATTGGGTTATGATAGAGAAATGTGGTTTACTAATCAAAGGTGTTTTAATAAAATATTATTGACTGCTTTTATTTAGTGTTAAAGTCATGTTTTACTATTAGTTTATTATAGATTAAAAATATTGTTTTTTATTGAGAATGCAATTATTTTATCGGCAAGTATATCAGCTAAATTAATTTTTGATTCGTGCGTCCAGCCTGCAGTGTGTGGTGTTATAATTACTTTAGGATTATTTAGCAAATAATAAAACGTAGCAGGCATATTGTTTAAATCCATTTTATCAAATGATGTTTCTTCGTATTCTATAACATCTAATCCGGCACCTTTGATTTTCCCTGTTTCAATTGCATTTAAAAGACTTTCTGTTTCAACTACAGGTCCTCTAGAAGTATTTATAAGATAAATCTTTTTCTTGAATTTTTTAATGAATTTGATATTTACCATGTGCTTTGTTTCTTCTGTAAGAGGAACGTGGAGGCTAACTATATCAGATAACTCGAATATTTTTTCTAAACTTACTTCTGTGGTGTATCCGTCACTGTAATTTGTTTTGTATTTATCGTATGAAATAACATTAGGTTCGAAACCTGAAAGTTTTTTAGCAAATGCACTTCCCATATTACCATAACCGATAATTCCAACTGTTTTGTTTCTAAGTTCTATTCCCCTGTTTTCTTCGCGAAGCCATTTGCCTTCTTTAATTTCTGAGTTTGATTTATTTATATTTGTTAATAATGACAATAATAATCCTACTGCTTGTTCACCTACTGCATCGCGACTTCCTTCAGGTGAGTTAATGCATTCAATATTTTTTGATTTCGCAAATTCTGTGTCTATGCTTTCTAGACCTGCGCCAACCCTTCCTATGAATTTAAGTTTAGTTGCTTTAGCAAGAATTTCTTTGTCAAGCTTTATTCTGCTTCTTATAACAATACCTACGTAATTGTTAATGATTTTTGAGATTTCAGAATAATTTATACTATATTGAAGGTTGCAGATGTATCCATAGTTTTCTAACTTCTTAATCAGAATAGGATGGGTTGTATCTAAAAAAAGTATTTTATTCATGGTTTTTTTAATCCTTAATCCTAATTTTATAAATCCTAAATCTTTACGGGAGGTCTGTCGAAAAATGGATTTTTTGCTGTTGCTGAAAGTGGAATACCAAAAGCCACCATTACTCCTTTGCCAAGCATATCAAGTTTCATTGCTGCCTGACCAATACTAAACATCACTCTGTTGTCAATATTATGATTTGCAGCAACTGAAACAGCTGATCCAATTGCAATACCTAAATCGTTTGTGTTAAAAACACAAGGTGCATCTTCATGTTTTTTCTTGCCCGAACAGTCTTTAAAACCGCACATTCCACAATTTTTCACACCCTGGGTTTTAATATGGGTTCCAATTAATAAAATTGCTTCTGCTTCTTTAATGTTTTCCGCATCGCGAATAAAAAAATCCATTTTATTCTTTTTTCCCATTTCGTTCATTTTTTCGGATAATTCTTTTATTGAATCACCCGTAGCAATTGCTATTTCAAGGTTGTCTGTTCCTCTTGCTTTAGGAGCAGTTCTTGCAGCAACAGCCATTAATTCTGCAACTTTTATAACTGTTTTAGAGTTTATTTCACTTTCTTTTTTTATTGCCATAATTGCTAAATAGTTTTTATAAAGTTAGTCTGAAAAAGTTTTAGTTTAAATTATTTTACTTCTAATAATTCTACATCAAAAACTACAGAAGTATATGCAGGAATAGCTCCAGATGAAGAGCCGTTTTCGCCGAATGCCATTTTTGAAGGCATTATAAAAAATGCATGATCACCTTGCTTCATTTTTCCTATTGCTTCTTCTAATCCTTTTATTACTTGCATTTCTGTTCCATATATAAATTGAAATGGTTCATTTCTTTTTTTTGTGCTATCGAAAATTTTTCCATTTAAAAACCGGCCTTCGTAATTTACAGTAATTGTATCTTTTAGTTCAACCTGTTTTCCTGTTCCTTTTGCAATATCTATTCTATATATTCCAGTTTGAGATGGGTTTACATTTATTTGTTCTTTGTCAATATAATTAAGTAATGCAAGCTGTTCGTATTCGCCTAAGTCTTTAACCCAGCTTAAAAATTCTTGCTTTTCTATTTGATATTGTTTTGCCGATTTTACTGAAATTATTTTTATGTTTACCTTCATAAAACTTGAAGGAGGAAGGAATTTTGGTAAAGGAGCATTAATGGTTTTATAGAAAAAATTATCTGCATTAATATAAAATGAAGCACTATCCGATTCGGCAAGCATTGCAAAGCATTCTTGTATTGATCCTTGAAATGGGGAAGTGGTAAGTTTTATACTTCTTATTGCATCAAAAAAAAGAGAATCGTTTCCGGTATAATAAGTAATGTGGAATGTTAAATAATCTCCGTTTTTTGGTTTCTTGTTTTTTTCTCCTATTTGAAGAAGATTAAAGTAAATTCCAGTTTTAGTTTTGGTATAACCATCAACATCAGATTTACTCTTACATGAAAAAGAAAAAATAACAAGTAAAATTAATATTGATATTTGATTTCGGGAATACATTAGTAAATTTATCTTTCACAAAGTTACATCATTTTTGAATTAGAAATGATAAAAGTGTAATCTTACAACCTTTAATGCAAATAGTTGTATTTTAAATAACTACTGAAGATAAATTTTAAAATAAAATATTTATTGAATGCTTTCTGCTTCGTTACTTATTAAAGTATGAAATTCACGTAAAGCAGCTAAAAGTACCTGAGAGTAGTTCTGAGAAGCATTTCTGAATGAGCCTGCCTGTGTTTGCCATACTGTATAAATAAGTGGTAAGCCACCTTCTTTTGGTTTAATCATGTAAAGTACATTTTGCACATTGCCACCACCTGCATGATATACATGCATTACCAATAATCTAAACCAAAGATCATTTTCTTTATAATTAATTTTCAAGCTGTCTAGAATAGTTTTTACCGTTGGAATACATATTCTGTTTATAAACATTGATGCTGCGTATGCTGATCGTTTAATATCTCCTCTTTCGTCTGTGTTTTTGTTAATTGTTAAACCGTACTTTCGGGCAACGTATTTCATTAACTGAAATGGTCCGTATGCACCTGCATTTGATTTCTGTAATTTATTGGGACTTTCAATAAGTAATATAGATTGTGCATACCATGGATCTACATTGTTGTCAATAAATACAGGAATACTTTGGTCTATATTCGGAATTACAGTTTTAAATGAATAAAAATATTTCTTCCCAGTTGTGAAAAATAATCTTGTTGAATCTGATAAACCATATGTTTTTCTGAGACTGTCACGATAGCTATTTTTCTGAATGTCATTTAACGAAGAGTAAAAAGAAACTGAATTTTTGTCAATTATTTTACGAGTATTTGCAACGCTCATAAAACCAGAATCGGCTGATAAATGCATAAGTTTTGCCCAGAAATTTGGTTGGGGTATGGTGTCCCAAAAATCGGCATACATTAATGAATCTACATAGGCTTTTCTGTATGTTGAGTCGCCACGATACAAGATACTACAAATGTTAGAATGATTATTTCTAATTATAGAATCAGTTCTTGTGATAAATGAATTTTGCGAAAACAAAATTTCGGAAAAATATAAGATTATAACAAATGTTAGAAAAAGGTATCTCATTTAGATTTTATTAAAAACAAATGTATAACGATAAAGTTGCATTAAATTATATGTGAAATCTAATTATTCACAAACTAATGTTTACAGTTTAACACCAAAGCGAAATAATACTTAGACCAATTTGTAAGAATACAACCCACAGTCATCCTGAGGTTCTCGAAGGATTTGCCCACAACCCCTCACACATGTTTCGAGAGCCTCAACATGACTCCACATATTAGGAATAGTTTGTAATTCACTTTGGTATAATTTAAAAAATAAGAATTAATTTAAAAATAACAATGTTCAATTACATTGCACTTGAATTATGGAATTTCTCCATAAATATTTTTAGTTCATCTTCAAAAGATAAATCAGGTGCGGTAAGTAATTTCATTAAACGATCATCGCGTTTAACAAGAAGTTCGCGCATTTGAATATGTTGATTAATGAAAATCATTTCAAGTTTAGGATACATATCTTTAATGCTGCCGGCAACTTCCATAATGGTCATTACTTTATCAACTAAATTATATGTGCCCGATTCGATATTGGAATCAACAAGGTTAGCTAAAATATTTGCAGCTTTTTCGATATGAATAAAAGATCTTCTTTGCATACCATTGCCATGAATGCTAATTCGGTTTGTAAAAGTAGCATCAAACATAAAATGGTTAATAACAGCATCAAATCTCATACTTATTCCATATCCATAAACATTTGAGCTTCTAACAATATAGGTATCCATTTTTTGCATTAAACGCTCTACATGTTTTTCGCCACGGTATTTTGAAATACCATAAAAACTCTTTGGATCAGGAATAGTATTAATATCAATTTCGTCATTTTGTGCACCATAAATAGATGCGCTACTTAAATAAATAAATCTTTTTACATTACTTTCTTCGGTAGCATAAACTAATTCTGCAGTTCCCCAGTGATTTACTTGTTCAAAAAGGTGAGAGCTCTCGTTTGATAAAGGAGTAGAAACTCTTGCAGCTAAATGATAAATTACATCAACGCTTTGTACAATTTGTTTTAACATTCTAGAATCTAACATTTCGCCTTTAATAAAGCGAACTTTGCCTCTTTTAATTCCTGAATGAAGAAAAATATTATAATTATTTCTACTTAAGTTATCAAAAATAATTATTTCGCTTACAGATGGATTTTGATCTAATAAACGTGTTAATTCTGTTCCTATATATCCTGCTCCACCTGTTATTAATACTTTCATTTTTTTAGGATTTATTTTTTAACTACTAAATCTGTATTTAAACCGCATTCTGTTTTATTTAAACCAAACCAACGCCCCATTCTCTCATCATCAGTAATAATCATTTTTCTTGTACATGGTTCACAGCCAATACTAACAAAACCTTTTTCGTCTAAAGGGTGTCTGGGTAAGTCGTATTCTTTAATATATGCATAAACCGTTTGCTTTGTCCAGTCTAGCATAGGATGAAAACGAACAACATTATGTGGTGCAAAATCTTCAACAAAAAGTTCAGAACGTACTTTACTCTGATCGGCTCTTACGCCATTAATCCACACATCATTCTCGGCAAGAACAGAATCTAATGGTTGAACTTTATTTAAAAAGCAACAGTAATCTGGATCGCTTGTAAAAAGAAGATTTCCCTGATTGTCTTTTTGTAATATTTTTGGAACAATTGGCTTTAAATCAATTATGTTCAGTCCGAATTTTTTTTGTAATAGGTCTTTATATTGTGTAGTTTCGGGAAATAAATACCCAGTATTCATAAAATATACAGGAATCGACTTTTCTATCTGACTGATTATATGCAATAAAACTACACTCTGAGTTTGAAATGATGATGTAGCAAAAAGCCTTTTGCCTTGATGCTTATAGAGTTTTATTTGTCTTTCAATTTCTTCAAATACCATTTGATATCGGATTAGAGTACAAAACTAATATTTTTTTTAATTTAGGTGTTAAAAAACCAAGATACTATAATATATATTAGACTTGATATTTGGTTTATTCTAAGTGTAAATTACTATAACAATGCTGGTTAATGAATGTTAGTGTCTGTTTTCATTGTTGGATTAAAAATTCTTAAAAAATTTAAAACATTGTTGAAATATATACTTTTTAGTATTTTTAGAAAAAAATATTCATTTATCATGAAACAAAAACTATTTAAATTCATTAT
>CAIQJL010000398.1 GCA_903872185.1 uncultured Bacteroidota bacterium
TTCTATTTGCTCAAGCCTTGCTTTTTTAGCAATTTTATCATCACCTTCATCGGCGTCGTTTTCTAAATGGCCAACATCAGTTATGTTTCTTACATAACGAACTTTATTTCCTAAAAAAATAAGGTAACGAAATAAAACATCGAAAGTGATGGCTGGTCGCGCATGACCTAAATGTGGATCTCCATAAACTGTTGGGCCACAAACATAAATCCCTACAAAAGGTGGGTTAATAGCAACAAATTCTTCTTTTTTTCTATTTATTGTATTGTAAATATGTAAGTTCTGACTCATTTTTGTAAAATTTTATAACTTTCAGGTTACGAAATTACAAAAACCAAATGAAAAAATATTATTTAGCTCTACTTTGGTAATGTCTGAACAAATTCTTTGTAAGCTTTTGCAAAATTTTCGAGATGAAGAAGCATGTTTTTAGTCTCATGCATTATACCAAGATACAGTATAGTAGTTCTTGTGTTTACATCACTTTCTTTAGAATCTCTAAGCTGAGCACTTCTGTTGTTCTCTAAAAATAAAATTATATTATTAATTCTTGATTGTATTTCCTCATGAGATATAGATTCGTTACTTATTTGTTCTATTACAAAATCAAACAAGTTGCAAATATGTTGCTTTATAAATCTTAAATCTTTTAATTGTTTAGTAGGAATAGGATTATGAACATTGTTAACATGAATAAATGATGGAGTTGTAATATAATTCAAACAATATTCAATTTCACGAATATAATCGTAAATCTGAATTAAATAGGAGCCTGAAACTTGTAAGTCTTTATGTAGCTTTTTATAAATATTTAATGATTGTCCCTTAAGTTTTTTAGTTTGTTTATTTAATAAATTAACATCCTTTGAAAGTTTTTTAAGTAATTTTCGATCCTCATCTTCAAGCGCATCTATAGTTTCTGAAAAAATTACTGAAATTTTAGTTAGAATTTCAATCGATAACTGATTAATTAATTCAGAAAGCTCAAGCGATGATTCAGGAATGTATTCTTTGGTTTCAAAAGTTTCTGTATTTTGTTTTTCGCGTTCTGTATGTTTAAGTTTTGATTTATAAAGTAAAAAACAAATAACTAGTAAAATAAAGACGAGTCCGTATATTCCGCCTAAATAAAGAATTGTTAAAATAATTGCAGCTACAATAAAGGCAATAAATGCTGTAAAAAACCATCCGCTAACAACGGTCAGCACACCCGTTACCCTAAACACTGCCGACTCTCTTCCCCAGGCACCATCGGCTAAAGAAGTGCCCATAGCAACCATAAAAGTAACATAGGTAGTTGACAATGGAAGTTTTAAGGAAGTGGCTGAGGCAATTAAAATACTTGCCACAACAAGATTTACTGAAGCTCTAATAAGATCAAATGAAACCGGTAAACTTCCTTCTGAATTATTTTTAACATTTTCGAATCTTCTACTAAGGAAGTTCCAAAATTGTTTTGGCAAAATCTTTTTAAGATTTTTTTCAACAGAAACAGCGCTTTGTACAATTGTTCTGGCAATATATGAAGAACCCCAACGCTCATCACCTTCATCCTGGCGGCTTAATTCTAAAGTTGTTTTTACTACTGTTCGAGTTTTTCTGGAAAGAAATATTGTAATTACCATTATTAATCCGGCAATAAGCAAAATAAAAACATCTGCAGGAATGTCTCCTGTTAGCGCTTGCATATTAAACGCATTTGGAGAAGCGCCAGAGGCTTGCCATAATTGAAAAGATTTTAATCCAGCTAAGGGAGCTCCAATAAAATTTACTAAATCATTACCAGCAAAACTTAAAGCTAATCCGAAAGTTCCAGCAAATACAACTAACTTAAAAACATTAAGTTTAAATAATAAATGGAGTAACTGTAACAATATAGATAAAATTGCAAAAGAAATTACCGCAATAGTCCAGGTATGATCTAAAATCCATAATTTATCCGTTTTTGTAATAATTGAAGAATCGCCTATGCCTTTCAGAACAATGAACAATAAAATTGCTGTTAATGCAACACCACCAAATAAACCAGAGGTTATTTTTATTTTTTTCTGATAATTAAAAGAAAATATTAATCGTGTAATATATTGAATAATTACCCCAGCAAAAAAAGCAACAATAATTGAAATTATAATTCCTGAAATAATAGCTAAAGCTTTTTCGGTATTTATATAATTCCCTAAATCTGAGAGTGAACCCTGAAGTCTCTCAATTTTAATTATTGAAGCAGCAGCTGAACTACCCAATAATCCAAAAACCAATGAAACGGTTGTTGAAGTTGGCAATCCAAAGGTATTAAAGAAATCAAGTAAAAGAACATCTGCAAGCATTACAGCTAAAAAGATTAAAATTATTTCGGAAAACACAAACTGTTCTGGATGAAAAATTCCTTTACGAGCAACTTCCATCATTCCACCCGAAAAAACTGCACCTATAACAATTCCAAAGGCGGCAATTATCATTATTACTCTAAATGAACCTGCACGGGAACCTATTGCCGGACCTAAAAAATTAACTGCATCATTTGACACACCAACCATTAAATCTGCAACTGCAAGTATTCCAAGAAGAATAATTATAGCTAAATAATACCACTCCATTAAAATTATTTTTTACAATATTAAAGTATTAATGCTAAATTACGTAATATTTGTATGTTAAGTAATTGTTAAGTTTAAAATAAAGATTAAATAATTAAGTGTTTAAAGAATAATGTATTATAGGTAATCATGAAAGTATTTACTTTAGATTTCTTAATCTTTTAATATTTTTGTAATAAATAATAACATAAACTAGCCTTACAGCCAAATATAAAAAAACAGTAATATAAATATGGTGAAAAATATTTTAGCTGTATATTATTCTCAGTCTGGGCAATTAAAAACCATTGTCGAAAATTTCACCTTGCCATTTATTGAAAAAAATTGTAATGTAGAGTTTTTGGAAATTAAACTCAAAATAGATTTCCCATTTCCTTGGTCAGGGGAACAGTTTTTTAATGCAATGCCAGAGAGTGTTATGGGAATTCCTGTAGAAATAGATGAACCTGTTTTTAATAGAGAATCATATGATTTAATCGTTTTTGCATATCAGCCTTGGTATTTGTCGCCAAGCATTCCAGCTGTTTCAATATTAAAAAACGAAGGATTTAAAAAGATACTCAAAAACACTTCCGTAATTACTTTAATTGGTTCACGGAATATGTGGGTTATGGCACAGGACGAAATAAAAATACTTTTAAAAGACGCAGGTGCAAAACTTGTTGGAAATATAGTATTGAGAGATAAACATCAAAATTTAATAAGTGCAATTACTGTTCAGTACTGGATGTTTACAGGGAAAAAAGATAAATGGCTTGGTATTTTCCCAAAACCTGGAATATCAGAAAAGGATATTTATTCCGCTAAATATTTTGGTAGCATTGTGTTAGAATCATTTTTGAAAAACAATTTCGATGACCTTCAAAATAAATTAATAAAAACTAAGGCAGTTGAAATACATTCAGATATACTCTTTATTGAATCTCGTGGTCATATGATGTTTGAAATATGGGCTAAAGCCATTCTAAAGAAAAAAAACCGGACATTATGGATTCATCTTTTTAAATATTATTTAATTATAGTATTATTTGTTTTATCACCTTTTTTATTATTAATTTATATATTATTTTTCAAGATATTTCTTTTAAATAAAATTCAAAAACAAA
>CAIQJL010000399.1 GCA_903872185.1 uncultured Bacteroidota bacterium
CGATCTATTTAAATAATTCATAAGGATATTAGTTTTTTCATCCCCCTACTCCCTTCAATAAAGGGGGACAAAAAGGAATTCAAATTCCATTCTATTCAATATATTTTTTTGCACTTTCAAATGCATTTAATATTCCTTCTGGTTTAGTTCCGCCTGCTGTTGCAAAAAATGGTTGCCCACCTCCGCCACCGTTTATTTCTTTAGAAATATCCTTAATTATATTTCCTGCATGTAGATTTTTTTCTTTAACTAAATTGTCAGAAATAAATACTGCAACATGAGCCTTACCTTCAATTTCAGTTCCCATAACCAAAAACAGATTTTCAGTTTCAACTTTTAATTGAAAAGCAATATCGCGAAGCAAACTTAAATCAGGAATTGAAATTTTACAGAAAGCCGAGTTAATGCCATTATTAGAAATAATTTGTTGCTTTATTTCATTTTTAATCTGAATAGATTTTTCTTTAAAAAATCCTTCTAATGATTTGTTTAGTTTATCATTATCTGCAATTAATAACTCTACAGATTTTAAAATATCTTTTGGATTTTTTAAAAGTTCTTTAATTTGTAACATTTGACCCTCAATATTCTTGTAATATGTTACAGCTTTTTCTCCAGTTACAGCTTCAACTCTTCTTATACCAGTTGCAATTGATGCTTCTGACAAAATCTTAAACAACCCAATTTTTGAAGTATTCTGAACATGATTACCGCCACAAAGCTCTATAGATTGATCAAATTTAATAACGCGCACATGATCATCATATTTCTCACTAAAAAGTGCCATTGCACCTAACTTTTTAGCTTCTTCAATTGGAATACTTCTGCTCTCTGTTAAAGAAATTCCTTTTCTGATCATTTCATTTACTATCACCTCTACTGCTTCAATTTCTTCAGCTGACATTTTTTGCATGTGTGAAAAATCAAAACGAAGATGATCAGGTCCGACTAATGATCCTTTTTGTTCAACATGATTACCTAATACTTTTCTTAAAGCAAAGTGCAATAAATGAGTTGCAGAATGATTTTCCTGAATCATATTTCTTCTTGATTCGTCAACAACAGCAATACATTCTCCAGAAAAATCTTTTGGCAAATCGCTTAATATGTGATTTGTTAAATTATTTTCTTTTTTGGTATCTATTACTTCTAATTTGTTACCTTTCCATTCAATCCAGCCAGTATCGCCAAGCTGACCGCCACTTTCGCCATAAAATGGAGTTTTAGCTAAAACAACTTGATAAAAAGATTTTCCCTTTTGCTCAACTCTTCTAAATTTTACAATTTCTGTTGTTACAGAAGTCTGATCATATCCAACAAACTCTGTTTTATCTATTTGCTTTAAAACTGTCCAGTCTCCGGTTTCAACTACAGATGCAGATCTTGAACGATCTTTTTGTTGTTTTAAACATTCGTCAAAACTTTTTATATCAACAGTTAGGTCATTCTCACGAGCAAGTATTTGAGTTAAATCAAGAGGAAAACCAAATGTGTCAAATAATTCAAAAGTGAAATTTCCTGGAATCACTTTGTCTTTTGCTAGTTTATCTTTTTCTTTTAAAATGTAGCTATCAAACTTTTGAATTCCAGTTTCAAGTGTTCTTAAAAATGAAATTTCTTCTTCACGTATTACTTTAGCAATAAAATCTTTTTGACTTTGCAATTCTTTAAAGTACTCACCCATATTTGATTCAAGTACAGCAACAAGCTTATATATAAACGGTTCGTTAAAACCTAAAAAAGTATATCCATAACGAATCGCACGACGCAAAATTCTACGTATTACATAACCGGCACCAGTATTGGATGGTAATTGTCCATCAGCAATTGAAAAAGTAACAGCACGCAAATGATCTGCAACAACACGCATAGCAATATCATCAGTATGTTTTACGCCATATTTTTTATTCGACAATTTTCCTATTTCAGTAATAATTGTTTGAAATACATCTGTATCATAATTTGATTTTTTATTCTGAACAACCATACATAATCGTTCGAAACCCATTCCAGTATCTACATGTTGAGCAGGTAAAGACTCTAATTGCCCATCTGATTTCCGGTTAAACTGAATAAATACTAAATTCCAAATTTCAATTACTAAAGAATGACCAGCATTTACAAGACTTGCTCCAGATATCATATTTCTTTCATCTTCATCTCGTAAATCAACATGAATTTCTGAGCATGGCCCGCATGGTCCGGTATCACCCATTTCCCAAAAATTATCCTTTTTGTTACCAAAAATAATATGATCTTCTGGCAAATATTTTTTCCATAACTCAAGAGCTTCTTTATCTGCTTCAATATTTTCAGAAGGGCTTCCTTCAAAAACAGTAGCATATAAAAATCGTTTATCAATTTTTAGTATTTCGGTTAAAAATTCCCACGCCCAATCAATTGCTTCCTTTTTAAAATAATTACCAAACGACCAATTACCAAGCATTTCGAACATGGTATGATGATATGTATCATGGCCAACTTCTTCTAAATCGTTATGTTTTCCTGAAACCCGAAGGCATTTTTGTGAATTGGCAACACGAGGATATTTGGCTGGAGAATTTCCTAAAAAAATATCTTTAAACTGATTCATTCCTGCATTTGTAAACATTAATGTAGGATCATTTTTAACAACCATTGGTGCTGAAGGCACAAACGTATGTTCCTTAGAATTAAAAAAATCTAGAAAAGCTTTGCGAATTTCTTTTGAGTTCATTTATATAAAAAAGGTTAAATAAATTTTAAGATTGCAAATTTAGATTTTTTACGTTAAATTTGTACTTAAACAAGCAGTTTATCGCAAAAGGTTGTAAATAATGTCAAAAATAAAATATCGTTTTAATCCTGAAACCCTAAGCTATCACAAAATTGAAATTGGGATTAAAAAACGATTAATCAGACTTTTACCATCATTAATTTCTGCTTTTGTTTTTGGTTTGGCTGGTATAGTTATCTATACTTATACATTTGATTCTCCAAAGGAACGACAGTTAAAACGTGAAAACAGACAACTTGCCGTACAATATGAAATTCTTTCAAGAAAAGTTCTCGAAAGTGAAAGTGTTTTATCTGATTTAAAATATAGAGACGACAATATTTACAGAACAATTTTTGAGGCAGAACCGATACCTGAATCAATGCGAAATGCTGGTTATGGGGGTGCAAATAGATATGAAGACTTGGAAGGCTATGATAATTCTGATTTAGTAATTTCCACTTCAAAAAGGATTGATAAATTAATGAAACAAATTAGTATTCAGTCTAAATCATATGATGAAATTGTAAAATTGGCAAAAAGTAAAGAAAAATGGTTAGCTTGTATGCCAGCTATTGTACCTATATTAAATAAAGATCATTATAAATTTTTATCACATTTTGGAACACGTTACGACCCAGTATATAAAAATACTGTAAAAATGCACGAAGGTATTGACTTAGCAGGAGCTACAGGCACAAATATTAGAGCAAGTGGAAATGGAGTGGTAAGAAGTGCTGAATATTCAAATGGTGGATATGGAAATGAAATTTTAATCGACCATGGTTTTGGATATACAACAAGGTATGCTCATTTAAGTAAAATTTTAGTACACCCGGGGCAAGCTGTTTCAAGAGGTGAAATAATAGGAAAACTTGGAAGTACTGGAAAATCAACCGGTCCACATTTGCATTATGAAGTAAGGAAAAATAAAATTGCCTTAAATCCAATTAATTTCTTTTATCAGGATTTATCACCTGCTGAGTATGATAAGATGATTGAGTTATCTGCACAAGAAGGAGGTATTGCTCTTGACTAATAAGTTAGAAAGTTTATAGTCTGAAAGTAAAAAGTTTTAAAAAGATGGCACCTTATAAAGAACCAAAAATAGAGAAGATATTTTTCCCAATTGGAGAAGTAGCTGAAATGTTTGGAGTTAATCAATCCTTAATTAGATTTTGGGAAAAAGAATTCGATATTCTAAAACCTCAAAAAAACAAAAAAGGAAATAGATTATTTACAAAACAAGACATTGAAAATTTACGTTTAATTTTTCACCTTGTTAAAGAAAGAGGAATGACCCTTAGCGGTGCTAAACAAAAACTCAAAAACAATATTGAAGACACTACCAAAAACTTTGAAGTTATTAAAAAACTACAGAGTATTAAATCACAACTACTTGATATAAAAACAGAATTAGACGAATTTAAATCGCATCAAGTATCCTCTTCGCTCTAGATCTTACAGCCATTGATTTATCATCTTTTACTAATTCCATTACTGAAGTGAGTTCATTTTTTAGTAATGGTTCTAATTTGCAAACATTATATACAATTTCCATAGAATAGACTCTAATTGCTGGATTTTCATTTTGCGATACTATCCATTCAAAACATTGGTTAATAAGAATTCCGCTTTCATTTAAATTGAGAATATCTGGCAATTCTGAAATAATTTTCAAAAATCCTCTCCTAACCCCCTCAATTTTTGAGCTTAAAGCATAACAAACAATATTATTTAAATAAGGATTTATTAATGATTTTCTATCTTCACAGCATAATTGGAGAGCTCTTGCAGCCCTCATACTTACAGGATATGGCTTTGTTAAACAATAGTCAAAAACAATTCTAAAATATTCCGGATTATTTCCAATTTCATTAACAATAATATCAGCAATTGTTCTTGAGCTATCAGTTTCCAGTAATGCTAAAAAATGTTTTTCAATTGTTTGATTCATAAAATAAATTTAAGATTCAGCAATTTTTACTATTTTGCAATGTAAATTTATAATTAAAATTTTAAAGATGCGAAAAACTCATCACAGTATTACTTCAGAAAAAACTTTGCCAGCTGTTAGAAAGTATTATCCCAATGCAGTAAATATTGATAGGATTACAGATGAACTATTTGATATTTTCAAATCAGAATTAGGCTTAAAACCAAACCAAATAATTCATGCTGATAGTATATGCAGCGATGACGTTAACAATATTGAGTATCCTGAACATGCACGTCAAATGCTTGGACCATTTAATTTAGGCGGGTTATGCGGCTTTCCATTTACTGGAGTAACTGGAATTACAGCATTTGCTCATCACGTTCCAAAAAATGGTGCAGTAATGCTTTATTATGGGCCGCACATTGGTATATCAAAACAAGGTGAAGTTGGAAAACTATTAAGAGTGGGGCAAAACATACACTCTTCATGTTGCGGTGCGGTAAATGCAGCCATTAAAAAACTGCTTAAAAATGAAATTAAAAAAAATGAAATTACTGAATTAGATTACCAGCAAAATATTATTGAGCAAATTTTATTAAAGCATAAAGAACGAATTGAAAAAGCTGAGCATCCAATTTTTGAAGCAACAGAAGTATTATATAATGCAATCGAAGATCGTATAAACGAATTAGCAACAAAAACTGATTACCCTTGTAAGAATATAATTTTAGTTGGAGGAATTATTATAAATTCAGATTATGATGCCGGATCTTATTTTGAATGTAGAACTTTTAAGATTATTAATACCGGAACTAATAAAGTAAAAGATGTTATTTCATTAATAGATATATCATAGCACATATATCGCACAAACAATAACTTGCAAGCATATTTTTATGCATTCTAATTAACATTAAAAGTATTAACCATATTTAATTTCTTTAAAATTTATATTTAAAAACATCTATTTAATTATTACATTATACATCACAGAAAATAATTACTCACAAAATCAAATACATAGATAAATTATAGAATAAAAACATTTAAATAATTTGTATGATTAAAACTTGGATTCTTTTTAAATTAAATTCACATTATAATATATATCTTACACATACGCACTTTTATATTTAGAAAATATGCTTTGCAACTTAAATAGCATTTTCAATTATTTTTATTTCTAATTTTGAATCCTTTTTAAAACTTTAAAAAAATAAGTAATTATGACTATCAGTTTGATTGGAAGAGGAGTTTGCGAATCAGCAACATTAAAATTAAACGAAACGTTTTCAATTTTAAAAGCCAAAGGCGAACCTGTAATTCATTTAGGTGGAGGAGAACCAAAATGCAAAGCTCCATTTGATGCTTTAACTACAGCAGCTGGTCTGCTAAATTCAGGAGAAATACGTTATGCTCCAGTTGACGGAACTGTAGAAATGAAACAGGCAATCATCCGTTACACATTAGAATATTATGGTAGAAAAGTTTCACCAGAAAACGTAATTGCCTCAAGCGGTGCAAAACAAGCTATAATGGTTGCAATGCAGGCAATTTTAAATCCTCAGGATGAAGTTATTTTTATGGCTCCTTTCTATGTTAGCTATCCTGAAATGATAAAACTTTGTGGAGGTATTCCAGTTCCAACTTATGCTGAAGACGGAACATTTTATCCAACAATACAAGACGTTACAAGAAATGTAACTTCTTACACAAAACTTATTATTATTAATAGCCCAAATAACCCAACTGGCGCTATTTATTCAGCTGAATTTATTAAAGAAATTGTAGAATTCTGCGAAGAAAAAGGTATTTATTTAATGATGGACGATATTTATCATCGATTAATTTTTGACAACAAAAAAGTTGTGAATCCATTTGACTTTACTAATAAAGATTTAGAAAACTCTAAACTTATTATTATTAATGGAGTTTCTAAACAATATGCTATGACTGGTTTCAGAATTGGTTGGGCAGTTGCAAATAAGAAACTCATTAAAGTTATGTCAAATATTCAAGGACATCAAACTTCAGGCCCATCAATATTATTACAGAAAGCTGCTATCGGTGCAATCAATGGCTTACAATCATATGTTGAAAGTTTAAGAATAACATTAGAAAACAATAGAAATGTTTTAATGCAGTATTTAAGAACAATGGATGGTTTAAAGATTACAGTTCCTGATGGTACTTTTTATTCTTTTATTGATTTTAGTGCATACTATAAAGATTCTGCAGCATTATCTAAGCTTTTGCTTGATAAAGTCAGAGTTTTAACTGTTCCAGGTATTGAATTTGGAGCCGAAGGTCACTTAAGAATTTCATTCTGTGGTTCTATTAAAGAAATTACAGAAGGTGTTGAAAGAATTAAGTGGGCAATTGATCCAAGTTCTTCTAATGAATTATTTATTGGTCAACGTAAACTTGTTAGAGACTGGAAATAAACCAAGTGCCTAAAATACTTCAAGTGCCTTGAGTACTTAAAGTTTAAAATTTTTTAGCAAATTTTAGTGTTTTTGTGACTTAGTGGCAAAAAATTAAAAAAGTAAAAATCAAAAAAAATGGGTAAATATTTAGAATTCGAAACTCCTGCGCAAAAACAAGCTACAGAGTATAAAAGCGAATACGGTTTAAAAAATCATGGTTTAGTTCATCTTGATAGAGTTTTTTGGAACTTACCTGAAGCAGCTTTATACGAAGAAGCAATTTTTCGTGGTGAAGGTAAATTAGTTACAGGTGGGGCCTTCCTTGTTCATACAGGAAAATGGACTGCAAGAGCTGCTAATGATAAATACTTTGTTAGCGAAAGCTCAACAGATGATAAAATAGACTGGGGAAAAAACAACCGTCCTATTTGTCAAGAAAAATTTAATGGTATATTACATAGAATGCAGGCTTTTCTCCAAGGTGAAGAGCTTTTTGTTCAGGATGTTTATGCTGGTGCGGATCCTAATTACAGATTAGGAGTTAGAGTTATTACAGATAAAGCATGGCAAAGCCTTTTTGTTAGAAATGTATTAATTACCGAGCCAGATCCAAATAAACTTAAAACTTTTATACCTGATTTTACTATTATAGTTTCTCCTTCATTTAAACTCGACCCAAGAATTGATGGCACTCTAACAGAAACAGGTATAATTATCGACTTTTCTAAAAAAATCGCAATTATTGCAAACTCTTGTTATGCTGGTGAAATTAAGAAAAGTGTTTTCACAATAATGAATTATTTATTGCCTTTGCAAGATGTAATGGCAATGCATTGTTCTGCAAACATTGGTAAAGCTGGTGATGTTGCATTATTTTTTGGTTTAAGCGGTACAGGAAAAACAACTTTATCTGCCGACCCTACTAGAGAATTAATTGGCGATGATGAACATGGTTGGAGTGATAATTCTGTTTTCAATTTTGAAGGAGGTTGTTATGCAAAAGCAATTAGATTATCACCTGAGCAAGAACCTGAAATTCATGAATGTACACATCGTTTTGGTACCATTTTAGAAAACGTTGCTTTTGATCGTGCTTCTCGAATAATTGATCTTGACGATGATAGCATTACAGAAAACACTCGTATGTCATATCCTCTTCATTTTATTCCAAATGCTGTAAAAGAGAAAATGGCATATAAACAACCTAAAAATATAATATTTTTAACTTGTGACGCACAAGGTGTTATGCCTCCAATATCAAGACTAAATCCCGAGCAAGCTATTTATCATTTTATTAGCGGTTACACTTCAAAAATAGCAGGTACAGAAATGGGCTTAGGAATTGAACCTGAAATTGCTTTTTCTGCTTGTTTTGGTGCTCCATTTATGGTTCATCACCCATATTTTTATGCTAATTTACTTAGACAGAAAATGGAAAAAAGTAATGCTACAGTTTGGTTAGTTAATACTGGCTGGGTTGGTGGAAAATTTGGAATTGGTAAACGTATTAGTATTCGCCATACTAGAAATATGTTAAACGCAGCTCTTGATGGAAAACTTGATAATATTGAATTCCGCACTGACAAAGTGTTTGGTTTTGAAGTTCCTATATCTTGTCCAGGTGTACCAGATGATGTTTTTGAACCATCAAATGCATGGGGTAATAAAGAGGAATACTGGAGAAAATTTGAAGATTTGGCATCAAGATATATAGAGAATTTTAAAATGTATCAAGCAGACGTGCCTCAAGAAATTATAAAAGCAGGACCAAAAAGACTAAATTCTTAAAATAAAAAGGGAATCAGAATAAAATGATTCCCTTTTTTATTCAAACTCTATAACAATATTCACAACTAAAATTAAATATTAAAATTACATTAATAATATTTGACTATTTTTAAATAAATATTTTTTTA
>CAIQJL010000400.1 GCA_903872185.1 uncultured Bacteroidota bacterium
CATTGCAATATCAGCTAATGAAACTTTTTTATTCTTAATCATTATTCTTCTGTTTTTTTTTCAAATATACAAAAATTTCTAAAACGGTTTAGTATTTTACTAAATATTTTAGATTTTTTTTAATATTTTAATTGATTTGATTAAATAACAGCTTTTTAACAAGCAACCTTTTTAATATTTATACGTTTATATAAAATAAATAAAATTAGGACAACCAATTGTAAACCTAATTTGTCTTATTAATAGCAAAACTATAAACCATGAATAATATCTTTACTATTTTACTGATTACATTTATAAGTATCACAACAAATGCACAAACAGCAGCTATTAGAGGGAAAGTTACAGCCCCAAATGCCATAATCACTAGTCAATGATTTATAAGAACAAATTTAATAAATGGTAATTGTCAAACCTTACAAACCCAAACAGGCTTAACAGATGGCACATACAATGCATCTTTTGGTAGTGCAGGTGATCCATCTTTTATTGCATCGGACATTACATTTAACGTTAGTGTATTTCAGCCTTGCGACAATGCTATAATATCAAGATCCCATCATTATGGTATCCCTAATGATAGCATTCATAATATTCAAGATATAATAGTTTGTATTGATTCAAATTATAATTATTACCAGTGTAGGGCATTTTTTGAAGTCATCTACGATTCTATTTATAATTGCGGTAGAATTATATTTTACCCTTCAACAAATATGTATGGGTTGCATACTATTTCAGCAATCTGGAATTGGGGTGATAATACACCTAATGATTCAATAACTGCCGACATAAATGGACTTTCGGTTCCTGCTCATAACTACGCTCAACCTGGTCTATATATCATAACACTATCAACTAAAGATTCTGGCAATAATACTGTTTGCACAAGCTCATACTCCGCATCAGTTAATATTCAAAATTTACAACCACCAAGATTATTTACAACAAATATTACTCAAAATGAAATAACTAAACAAGATGTTTTAGTTTTTCCCAATCCAGCTCAAGATATTATTTATATTAAAGGCATACAAGGAAAGTCTAAATTATATCTATTTGATATTTATGGAAATCTTTTAAATTATAAAGAAAACTTTGATAATTTTGATATATCTAGATTAACAAAAGGAACATATATTTTAAAAATTGTTGATAATAACGGAAACAACATTAAAAAATTCATTAAATAACATATTATTTTTAACAAATAATTCATTAATTCTGGACAACCAATTTAAACCCTAATTTGTCTTATTAAAAACTAACACTATAAACTATGAAAAAAATTTACTTACTTTCATTAGCCATTGCCTTTATGTTTTCAATAAACACATTTGGACAAACTTTAAATAATTTATGTAATACATCTTTTCCATTTTGCACTGGAATTACTTATAATAATCCTGCTGGGGTTAATTCTGGAAGTGGTCAAACTGGGCCAAACTATATGTGTTTAGGTAGTGAACCTAATCCTGCATGGTATTATTTACTAATTGATCAACCTGGGAATATCTCTATTGACATTCATACTGTTCCTCAACACGACATTGATTTTATTTGTTGGGGGCCATTTACCAGCAATACTACTCCATGTACCTCTCAGTTAACAGGCGTTGGTTCACCTGGATCACATTGGTCTGGAGGTAACCCACACCCTGCTGATATGGGTGGATACCCTGCTGGTAATACAATTGACTGTAGTTATAATTCTTCATTTCAGGAATGGTGTTATATTCCTAATGCAATGACTGGTCAATATTATATTTTTTTAATAACAAATTATTCAAATACTGCATGTAATATTATTTTTAACCAGACAAATGCAGGTCAAGCTGGAGCTGGAATTACACATTGCGGTCCTGTTGCAAATGTTATGGGTAATTTCTTTTTTGATGAAAACAATAATGGAATTAGAGAAATTACAGAAAGTGGAATAGCTGGTGGTTTAGTATATGCTCCTTCATGTGGATTTTATACACAATCAAATAATGTTGGAAATTACAGTGCTTATATTTGTTCAGCGCCTGACACAGTCTGGTCATATTTTTATCAACCTTATACTACTATAACTCCTGCTTTTTATGAGTTATCAAGTAGTACAAGTAGTGCAAATTTTGCAGTTTCTGTTACACCCGGTATTTATGATGTTTCAACAACACTCACAAATTACACCCCTGCCCGACCAGGTTTTGATTACCTAGCAATGTTAACTGTTTCTAATGTTGGAACAGAGCAAGATTGTGGCACACTTACTTTAAATTATGATACTATTTTTGACTATATTTCTTCAACACCTCCAGCAGATATTATAACAAATAATACACTTACATGGAATAATATATGTGTACCAGTATTTCAGACTAGTAATTTTAACTTACAATTTCATTTAGATTCAACTACAGCATTATCATTACCATATACTTTTACTTCTAACTTTCTTTCATTACAAAATGATACTAACATATTAAATAATAGTGATACAATAGCAGGAATTACTGTTGGTTCATTTGACCCAAATGACAAACAAGTTACACCAGAAGGTGAAATATCTAATAATGCTGCTGCATCTGAGCAAGAACTTGAATATACAATTCGTTTTCAAAATACAGGAACATATCAGGCAACAACAGTTACAATTACTGACATTTTAAGTGGATGGCTTCAAATTCCTACTTTTACTATTCTCTCTTCATCTCACCCTTGCACTTATGATATTTCAGGACAAGGAAATCTTCAAATTATTTTTAACAATATTAACTTACAACCTGTAAGCACCAACGAACCAGGCAGTCATGGTTTTGTTAAGTTTAAAATTAAATGTAAACCTACACTTGCAAATGGTGGTAATGTATATAATACTGCAAATATTTTCTTTGATTATAATCAAGCTATTGTTACAAATACAACTTTAACTTACACAAAATTATTAACTACAAATATTCATGTAGAAAAAGAAAAAACAAAATCAATTAACATAGAACCAAATCCAGCAATTGATATTGTTAAAATTAATTTTGATTATTCAGGAAAAGAAGCATTAAATATAGAGGTTATTGATAATCTAGGAAAAATAGTATTAAAACAACTAATATCAAATAATCAAGAATCAATTAATTTGAATGTTTCAAATCTAAGTGCAGGAACATACATGATTCATATTTTTGGCAAAAACTATTCAGTAAATGAAAAATTAATTAAACAATAAACCAACTAACAAATCTTTTAAAAAAGCCGCTTCGATTTTCGAAGCGGCTTTTTTTTAAAATAATTTATATTACTACAGTTTTTCTCCAATATTTAATATTATTTTTGATTATGAAGATTTTAATAATAGAAGACAATAAAGATTTACAAAATTCTATTGTTCAGTATTTAATAAACGAAAACTATATAGTTGAAATTGCTTCTGATTTTTTATCTGCTTCTGAAAAATCTGAAATTTATGAATATGATTGTATTATTGTCGACATTACTCTTCCAGATGGTAATGGTTTAGATATTATAAAAAAGTTAAAAAAGAATAACTCAAAAGCAGGGATAATAATAATTTCCGCAAAAAATTCTTTAGACGATAAAATTATTGGACTCGATATTGGTGCGGACGATTATATTTCGAAACCATTTCATATACCGGAGTTAAATGCAAGAATTAAAGCATTAATCAGACGAAAAAACTTTAATGGAAAAAATGAAATTAACATAGAGGGATTAACTTTATTACCTGAAGATAGAAGAGTTTTTGTTAATGAAACTGAAGTTATACTAACAATTAAAGAATACGACTTACTTTTATATTTTATTTCAAACCTTAACAGAACCATAACAAAGAGCTCAATTGCAGAACATTTATGGGGCGATAATGCAGACCAGTTTGACAGTTTCGATTTTATTTACTCACATTTAAAAAATTTAAGAAAAAAATTAGATGAAAAAGGATGTCCTGATTATATTTCAACAGTATACGGTATAGGATATATTTTTAAAACAACATAATGAAACTACTTACTAAAACAAGCATATACTATCTATTTTATTCTATTCCCGTTTTATTTATTGCAGGCTTAGCAAGTTTTCTACTTATTTCAGCTGAAATTGATGACAGTATTAATGAGGATTTAATTATTGAGAAAATTAAAGCAGAAAAAATATTGCTAGAAA
>CAIQJL010000401.1 GCA_903872185.1 uncultured Bacteroidota bacterium
ATGAACTTGAAAAAGCTTTAAATACAGAAGCTTGTGGCGACAATTATTTTTCCGAGGAATTTATTGGAAATCTTAACAAAAGAACGGAAAAAAACATAAAATCAACAGTAAAATTATCTCAACGTGAACAGGAAATTTTAGAGTTCATTTGTAAAGGATTGTCAAATATTGAAATGGCGGCAAAACTTGGTTTAAGCCAAAAAACAATTGATGGTCATAGAGCCAGACTATTTGAAAAGACTGGTGCTGTAAATGCACCAAACCTTGTAATGTTTGCCGTGAAAAATGGGTTAATAAAAACGCAATGATTTATTTTCCCGTCATTGCGGCCTCGAGCCGCAATCTACTTGAAGATAATTTATAAATATTGCCTAATTTTATTTAACAATTTTTCTATATATAATTCATTAAATCTATATTCTGAATCATTGAAAAAAAGAGTTAATTCATCTTTTGTTTTTAAAGCCAATTTTTGTTGGGGGTTAGAAGTTTTGAAAGATTTAATTTTTTTAAGTTTGTTTTCTAAATAGTTATTTAAAATAATATCAAAAACTACTGCTTTGTTATTAAGAGAGTTACTTAAAAGAAGTGATGGTTTTTCATTGAATGGAGCAAGGTCATAGAAATTTCTGCAATTTTCAAATGGTATTATTTTTCGAATTTCCCATTTAACTTTAGCAAAAGCTTCTGCTATGTGCTTTGTTGTGAATCTGTATATATTGCCATTAATTAATTCTGTGTATTGTTCGAAGCTATTTCTAACAATAGAACAAGTGATTTCATTTGTTATGCATTTCTCATTTATTTCAATTTGTTGTTTTTCATAAAGGTTTAAATTATTATTTTGTATTATTTCTGATGCCAATTCATCACTTATAACTCTAAAGTTAATGCAGCCATCAGTTTTTTCTAAAGCTATTGCATCTACACTATAGTCGTCAGGTTTAATACCTAATTTCTCAATTCTGTGGTTCGTGTCCCCACGAAACACAAATTATTTTACTGTTTTGATTCTTAATGGATCATTTTTTATTTAACTTTGTTTATGCAAAATGAACTGTTAAAGCAGAATAGAAAATCGCATATTGAATTAGGTGAAATAGTTTTTTGGACAGCAACAATTCACAAATGGATAAAATTATTAGAAGACGATAATTATAAAGATGTAATTTTAGACAGTTTAAATTATTTAAGTGAAATAAAATGTATTGATGTATTTGGGTTTGTGATAATGCCTAATCATATTCATTTAATTTGGCGGATAAACAGATTGAACGGAACCGAATTGCCACACAAGTCATTTTTAAAACATACTGCACATAAATTTAAAGAATTATTAAAAAATGAAGAAGTAAAAAGACTATTATTGTTTAATGTAAATGCAAGTAATAAAAACTTTGAGTTTTGGAAAAGAGATTCGTTGGCAATTAGAATATTTTCACCAGAAATGGCATTGCAAAAGCTTAATTACATACACAATAATCCAGTTACTGAACACTGGCAATTAGCAGTTGATGTATTTGATTATAAGTATTCTTCAGCCCTTTTTTATGAAAAAGAAATAAATACTTATTCGTTTTTAAAAGATATTAGGAATGAGTTTTAGTAAAGATGGTTTTGGGTAAAGCGATTCGTGGGGGACCTCTCCCTGGTTCGTGGAGACAC
>CAIQJL010000402.1 GCA_903872185.1 uncultured Bacteroidota bacterium
AAATAAATACCAGATTTTAAATCATCTCGATTTATAAAAATCTCAGGACTTAAAGATTTACTGTCAAATTCAGGATGTATCAAGTTATTTATTAGTTCGTATCTAACAACTTTTCCAGTGATATCTACAATCTGCATTTCAATATTCTTATTGTTATTTGTTATATTTGGAATAGTTAAAATAGATGATGTATTCATTGGGTTTGGATAAACCAAAATTGATCCTGACAACATTTCATTATTAACAATACCAACACTTACCGAATTACTTCTTCTATTGCTAAAAGAAACAGTATCTAACACACCATTAATTTCACAACCCTCTGCTTTTTTAACACCTATCATATAATAATAAGCATCAAAAACATTCATGTCATTATAACTTAAAGTAGATCCATTAACAGTAGCAAGGAGTGACATAGTTGTTGGACTACTTCCTCTGAAGATATAATAACTTGAAGGAATAAAACTGCCACTTGCATCAATATATGCCGACCAGTTTAACCCCATAGTACTTGCATTTGCTGAAATAACAAGGTTTACAGTTTTATGATAGTAACTATAATCAGAAAGGTTATCACACGTATCTACAACCATTATTTTATATCTATCAGCATGAACTTCAGGAACAGAAGCGTAATCAGTATATTCTGAAGGTAATAAAGCATCTACCTCACCTATCTCAATAAAATTATTAGTTCCACTTTCTTTAAAAATTTTAAATTTTTTAGTTCCTACATTTAATACTTTCTCCCACATTATTTTATTTTTTCCTGTTAGAGTATCTACTGTTACAAGACAAAGTTCCTGATTCTGATATGGCTCTCCTACAATAATATTAATATTATCGCTTACAGAACAACCATTATTGTCGGTTACTATAACAGTATACACTTTTGATTGCACAGGATTTGCTATCGGATTTGCAATTATTCCTGAAGACAAAGAATCAAGTGGAGCCCATAAATAAGATAAATTGCCAGATTCAGTAATATGGTTTGAATTAGCAATAACGTTCATATTAAAACTTTCACCTTTACAAATTCTTGCATCATTCCCAGCATTAACCGATAATTGAATTACTTTTAATTCTACATTACCAGATGATAAATTATTACATGAATTATTAATATTACAGTAATAAGTCCCTTCATCAGATAAATTTACATTACTCAAAGAATAAATATTAGAATTAGCTCCAGGTATATCACTTCCATCTTTTTCCCATTGAAATATTGGGTCAGTTGCTGCTACATTAACTTCTAAAGAGACATTAGAATTAATACATTTATTTATAGAATTTGTTTGTGTTAATATACTTACAGGAGTCTTAGAGGTTAAAGTAATCGTATCTTTATCTGAACAATTTAACCCATCAATAACAGTTAAAATATAAGTTTGATTATTTAAAGGCTGAGCTAATGGATTTACAATACTTGTATTATTTAGTCCTACAGCTGGTGTCCATGAATAATTTAATGTACCCGAAATTGATGCTTGGTTTGTGCTTCCAACTCCATTTAACTGTACAGCATTATTATTACAAAAAGCTATATCAGCTCCAGCATTTGCATTAATTTCTATTACGTTTAGAATTGCACTATTAGATGTTACAGTAACACAAACATTACTAATATCACATGTATAAACAGCCTGATTACTTACATCAATATTTGAAAGCATATACCAGCTTGAGTTGGCTCCAGGAATTAACACTCCATCCCTTTTCCATTGATGGCTATTATTTGTGCCAAGTGCGGTAGCAGAAAAACTAACATTACTACCTTTACATAAATTACGGGATATAGGTTGAGAAATCATAGAAACCGTTTCTGGCTGAAAAGCTACATATACAGTAGAACTTGTTGTAGTTGCTATTCCAGATGAAGTATATGAACGAACACAACGAACATTCGCTTGCATATCTTTGTAGGCAGTCGGCACCCAA
>CAIQJL010000403.1 GCA_903872185.1 uncultured Bacteroidota bacterium
GTAAATAATAATTGTCAAAAATAGTGTTTTGTACAATAAATTTTTAAATTAAGAATATGGAAAAAGATATAAAAAGTATTTTAAAAATCATTGAAGACAAGGATGAATATACCCAAATGATGTTAATCTGTGAATGTGCGAAAAAAATTGGCACAAAAGAATGGCAAAAAGAAATAATTGATTTGATGAAAAGAATGGAAGCATTGAAAAGGGTTAAATAGAAATTTATTAAGCAATTTATACTTTTGACTAAAATGATTTAAATCAAGCTGACTTTAACAAAGTGATTTTAGTATGTAAAGAGAATCCAACTGTAGATCAAATTGCAAGAATGCTTTCGGTAATTTTAGATCGAATTTATAGGCTAATTGTTACCGTGATGAGTTTAAATAGTTAATTATGATAAACAAAGAAACAAAATATTACTATATAAATAACGGAAAAAAAGGACCGTTTACAATTGATGAATTGCTAAAAGAATCTGTAACATCAAACACATTAATTTGGTTTGAAGACCTTGATGACTGGAAAAAATTAAATCAAATCCCTGAATTGTATGATTATATTAAATTAAACAAGAAAAATAATATTGTAGATAATGCAACAAATCTACCTAATAATGAAGAAGCAGTAAGAAATGAACATTATACAAAACCAAATAAATCTAAAAATAATAGTCTGGTACTAATCGGTATATTTCTTACTCTTTTAGTTTTTGGTTGGTATTATTATAAACATCCTAAATTGTTATCATCAATAGGTTTTGACTTATCATCTATGATGCCTTCAATTTTAGAATCAAATTCGGAAAAAATTATTGGCGAATGGAAAGTAGTTTCATTCGAAGCTCCTGCTAATGGTGATAATGCCAATAATAAAGATATGCAAGGTGCAATGAATCTTCTTTCAATTATGCAATTAAGTCACGATACAAGATATATTTTTTCAGAAAATGGTGCAATGGAGAAAATTGATGATTCAGAAAGAACATCTTTTGAATATAAGATTAAAAACGATACTATTTTCCTGGTTATCTTAGGAAATAACTTCCCATTTGAAAAAATAATTGAACTAAATAATAATCAATTAAAAATGAAAGAAATAGATGGGTTCCAATCAATTGCTGTGTTAAAACGAATTAATTGAAATTGAGGCTATTGTAAATAGTATTTTGCTTTTTTACAAAATCTATGTATCTTTGAATATTATTATTAATTCTAAATAATTATGGAACATATAACTTTTGAAATCGATAACAGTAAAGATTTAAAATTGCTTATTACAATTGCTGAAAAATTAGGTATTAGAAAATTCTTTTATACTCATGAATTAAAATCAAAACCTACTGAAATTAATAAGTTATTTAAAATAATTGATAAAGGTGTTGATGTTTCTAACTTTGGTGAAATCAGCGAATGGCAAAGAAATTCAAGAGTTGATAGAAACATAAATTTAAACAATTTATGATTTTACTTGATAGTAATATCCTAATTTATGCTGCATCTGAACAGCATAAAGCACTTCGTGATTTAATAAAGAATTCTGAAAGTTGTTGTTCAATCATTTCACAATTAGAAGTTCTTGGCTATCCGAAAATCACAGTAGAACAGACAAAGTTTTTTGAAGCAATGTTTCAACTTATGGATATTTTACCTATAACAGAAGAACTAATTAAGCAAGCTATAACATATCGTAAGAAATATAACATGTGTGTTGCTGATGCTATTATTGCTGCAACTGCAAAAATATTTAATGCAAAACTTTATACAAACAACGAAAAAGATTTCAAAAACATAAAAGATATTGTAATTGTAAATCCGATTAAATAATCCAATGACACAAATGTAAGCACATTACGCTTTCGCACAAATTCAACCCTGCAATCAAAAAAGCGTAAAGAGCTTAAAATTTTGCCAACCACAGCAATTTGACACCATTCTGCAACTTGACAATTTTTATAAAAAGTCCCTTCTCTAAAAAACTAAATTTTTAAGTGACCACTCAAGGTTAACTGAAAAACTTTAAATTTGAAAAAATAACTTATGACAGAACAAATCGCCTACTTATAACACCATCTACGAAAAACAACGAGCAGTAATGGGCAACTTGACAATTTTAACATTTTGTAAACTTTTTAGTGGTTTGCCACCGACTGCAAGTAAATGCTAGTCGTTTCGTAGTTTCAACCGTTATGCACAAGTCGCAAATTTTTAACGTTAAATA
>CAIQJL010000404.1 GCA_903872185.1 uncultured Bacteroidota bacterium
TAAATATACTTTTAACCCTGTCCAGGTTGTTTGCCCTTTACATCTCCAGTTAAAAGATAAATTAATGACTGTTTTTCCTGCAGGAAAATTAACCTGTGTAAATAAATGAGAATATTGCTCAACTTGTCCCGAATAAGTATTACTCACTCCATTATTATTTGATATAAAGGCACCATTATTACCGCTATTTGCTCCAGGAGCACCTACATACCATGCATTTGGATAATCATTAACAACAGACCAACCATTAATGTTTATTGAATTTCCAGATTCAAATGTTCCATCAAATTGTGCTAACAACTTTGTAATAGATATTACAATTACTAATAAAAATAAACAAAAACTCTTCATATTGTTATTAATTTTACTCTACTATTAATTTACCTCTATATAACCTATCAGCCTGAAGTTCTACAAAATAAATTCCTGATGTTAAATTATTTCGATTCAAACTAATTTTAGCAGTGGAAGACATTGAATAAAACTCTGGATTATTTTCTTTATTTATATTCTCAAAACGAATTATTTTTCCTGCAACATCATATATTAACAATTTACAATTTAAAGTTTGAACATTTAAATTAGGTATTGTTAAAGTAGAAATTGAAGTCATTGGATTTGGAGAAATAACAATTGTTCCATCAATAAAACTATTGGAAATACCTGTCAACAATTCTCCATTATCAATTTGATTGCTAAATGCAACATATTGCTCAACACCAGTAGTATTACATCCACCTGGTTTTTTTACACCAATCATATAATAATAAACATCAAAAACATTAACATCGTTATAACTATTTAATGTTCCAGGAACAGAATCAAATAATGCTAAATTAGATGGGCTTAAACCTCTATAAATATAGTATCGATAAGGAATAAAACTTCCGCTTTCATCAACATAATCATCCCATAATAAAGCCATAGTACTACCAGCGCTTCCAATAATAAGGTTTACTGTTTTATGAAAAAAACTTAATTGAGATTGATTATTACATGTGTCAATTACAGACATTCTATATTTATCACCATGAACTTCGGGTTGTGAAAAATAATCAATAAATTCACCATTCTCGCTTGCATCAAGAGTTACAAGAATGTCATATACATTTGTTGTAGATGTTTCTTTGTAAAGAATATATGCTGATGTGCCAACACCAAAAGTTTTTTCATACATAATTTTATTTTTTCCAGTTGCTGGATCAACAGTAACTATACAAAGCTCCTGATTAGCATAAGGTTTTCTAACCGTAACAGATGTAGAAGTAATTGCGGTGCAAGATAAAACCTGATCAGTAACATGAACTGTATAATTTGATGTTTGGTTTGCATTAACTGTAACTGTTGCCTCATTTTGAATAATCTGTCCACTAGCATTTGTCCATTGATAAGAAAAAACTCCTGATTCAGAAGAATAATTACTTTGTGCTACAGCTGATAAAAAAGCAGGCTGACCCAAACAAACTGTAGTATCTATACTAGATGTAACAGAAACGCTAACAACTTTCAATTGCGCTTGATTACTGCTAATTGTTCTACATAAATTAGTCACATCACATGTATAAATACCATCATCAGTTAGGTTCAAATTTGAAATATCAAAATTTGGCTGATTTGCTCCTAAAATATCAATTCCATCTTTTTTCCATTGATATGAAAATGGAATTGTACCAGAAGCTGCTACAGTAAAAGTAACATTACTACCAATACACTTAACTTTATTTTGAGGATTAGAAGTAACATTTATTGTTACGGGATTATTAGCTACAATTGCGGTTGCACTCACATGCATAAGTATATCATTTGGAGAAAATTTCCGCATAAAACGCATTCTAGAATAATTCCCTTTTTCTATATTCTGAGTTTGTCCAGAATTAATTAAAATAATCCAAGTTGCATTGCTATTATCTACCTGAGTTGAAGTCCAATAAGCACCCCAATCTTGAAATCCTCCCACTGAATCTCTTTGATAACCCAACGCTAAAAATTCATTAGAAGAAGGCAAATACCAATCGTTATAGCCCTCGGATACAAAATTACTAGCATAGTAAGCTGCGGTATATTCTCCACAATAATAATTAATATTATTGGTATTATTATTTCCATTATTTAAATCATTTGTACCAGGAAGATAATATCCTTGGCAGCCCCAAGTTGCTTGAGTTGGGTAATCTGTAGGACATGCAATAAATCCAGAACCAGGTAATTCATACCATGTAAATACACCATTTACCCAATAATATGCACCATTTTTAAATACAATTCCCCCTCTAAAAAAGTCACCAACTTTAACATCATAAGTTGTTGCACAAACTTTATAACGAATTACACTACTATACCAAACCGTATTTGGACATAAAGGAGCTGAAATTTTTGCTCTATAGTATATTTTATTTGTTATACTTGAAGTTGCAAGAAAACTAATTTGACTTCCAGTATACAAAGGCATATCAAGCCATAATATACTATCATTACTTTCTTGCCATTGAATATTGCCAACAGCACCTGAAACAGAAAGATTTATTGTATCACCTACTACTACAGTTGGCATATGAATTTGAGCTTTAACAACTGATACAGCTATAAAAAAAATCACTAAAACA
>CAIQJL010000405.1 GCA_903872185.1 uncultured Bacteroidota bacterium
AAATAAATAAAACTGAAGTGTTTTTAAATGAATATCCTAAAGAAACTAGAGACTTAAGATATTTAATTCATCCTAAAAAAACAATAAATGAGGACCATTTTTTATTAAATAAAACATACATTCAAACTTTTAGCGATAGATTTAGTTTTATTCCAAACTTAAGTATTCTAGATTTAATATTTAACATTGGTCCTGATAGTATAAACTATTTAAAATAAAAAAACCGTCAAAAATAAATTTGACGGTTTAATTACAATAAATAAACATTAAAATTTAAACCCAAAAGTTGCCATTACCCCAACATTTGTATTCTTTATACTTGCAGCAGAAACCTGAACCACTGATTGATCATAAAGAAAATATTTTTCTACACCTGTAGAATATGAAAATGCCATATCAAAATAAAAGTCATCATTACGAATACCAAATCCAGCATTATATGAAGAACGTGTTGCATTTTCATTTATTTGTCCGGCTTTATATGGACTTCCATAAAAACCATATCCACCTCTCAAACTAAAAGGACCAGTTTTATATTCAGCACCAACTTTTATATTACCTGTAGCTGTATAAGCTGTTTCAATTGCATTATTTTCGTTTCTAAAAGGATAATCATTTGCGCGTAAACGAGCTGAAGTATAATCTACATACTCGTATTCTATTCCAATAATTGCAAATTTGCCTAAAACAAATCCTAAACTACCAATAGCCCTAAATGGTGTAGTAAGTTCATAATCATATGCACCCAAAGTAGAATTATATTTTTCTCCAGTTCCAAGAACAGTATCTGTAAAAGTAGCTTGTAATGAACTACTATAGTCATCATGTAAATTTAAAAATGTTGGAGTATGAATTGCCCCACCTATTCTAATCCAATCTGTAGGACGATAAATTAAACCAAATTTAAAATTAAATCCAGATCCTGAAGTTTTTAAATCGTTTTGGTAACTAAACTGTTTAAAATATGGAATAGAATCTTTAGGATCAGATTCTGTGTAATCACTATTTTCAACATATCTGACACTTTGAATGCCTAAAGTACCACCAATATATAGCTTATTGTTATAATTACCAGCTAAAGATATAACATATTCTCCCATACCACCTTTAGTATTAATATCTTTAGTTTGAATTTCATTATATCTTGATAATGCTGAAGCATATTTTGTAGAATCTGAATTAGTTGGGTTTATCAAATATGAATCCCAAGCCATTCCAATATTTTCTGATAAATCATATAAATTACTAGACTTAGTTCCATTAGCAATAGCAGCAAAATAATCAGTCATTGAATTACTGCTATTTTGCCCTTCAATTTTAACATAATGATTAAAATCAGCAAGTCGATTATAACCTGCAGCAAAACTTGTTGTAATCCATCCTTCTTCTCTTCCACTAACATGTGTTGCAACAAATCCTACATTAGCAAAATTCATTCTAAATTTATAATCATCTAAAGTACCATCTAAATAAGTTGCTGAACTTGTATTATATGAAAACTGAGGAGTAAAGATAAATTCAGATGACCTGTAAATACCTAAACCTGCAGGATTTGTGCTTAAGCTTGAAAAGTCTCCACCGAGAGCACCAAAAGCTCCACCCATTGAGTTATTTCTGGCTGTACCACTATAGTAGTTTTGGCTAAATCTTAATGCATCCACTTGATTTTGTGCCGCACAAAAAATAGGAAACAAAACGGTAAAAATTAAAAGTAACTTTTTCATGACTTTAATTTTTTAATTAATATTATCTACGATGTCCACCTGACGAGCTTCCTGAAGAAGATCCGCTTGAACGACTTCCACCACTTGAAGAACTTCCTGAAGATCTACTGCTTCCACCACTGAAAGAAGATGAACTATTATTACGAGAAGGTGAAACATTATTAGTTTTTGGAGTAGGATTATTATTGGCAGGAGTTGAGTAATTTGAATTAGATGGTTTAGAGTAATTATAAGTATTTCCAGTATTAGCTGGCTTACTTTCATTATTTCTACTTGGAGCTGAATAATTATTATTCTCAGGTTTGTTAGTTCTACCAACGTTATTATTATAACCGTTATTATTTACTGGCTTGTTATACTCTATTGTATTTCCTGTGTTTTCGACTTTTTGAGGTTTTGACCAGTTATTTCTATTATTATCAGGATTTACTGGTGTTACATTATTATTTCCTGAATTATTAGTTGGGTTAGAATAAGGATTTTTAATAGGTGTAACATTTACCGAACCATTGTTATTTGGCTTATTAAAAGGATCAACACTGGTGTTGTTATTTGGCTGTTTATTATAATTACCATTCTCAACATTTATTGGTTTAACATTGTTTCCGTTGTTATTTGTTGAAGTAGGATTCTTTCCGGAATTATTTGGAGTAATAGACCCATTATTACTATTATTAATCACATTTGGATTAATATTAGTATTTGGATAATTTGTATTCACAGGGTTTTTACCAAAATTATTAGGTGTTATAGATCCATTGCTTCCATTTGTAATAACATTTGGGTTAATATTGGTATTTGTATTTACTGGATTTTTACCAAAATTGTTTGGTGTTATAGAGCCATTACTTCCATTTGTAATCACATTTGGATTAATATTAGTGCTAGAATTATTATTAAGATGTGTAAAATTATTAGTACTTACAGCTGGAACTCTATTGCCAACTTCTTTTTGGTAATTGCTAACAAATGAAGAATAATTTCCTCTTGTTCCATTTGAAGAACCTGCATCTTCTCCCCTATGACCATATGAAGTTAAGGTTTGATCGTAACTGTTATAGTAATAATTATCTGCATATCCATCATTATAACCATCCCAGTATCCATCATTGTATCCATGATTATATCCACCCCAATATCCATGGCCATGACCGTATCCATATCCGTAACCGTAACCATATCCGTAATTATTTCCATATCCATATCCCCAATATGGATCATAGCCATAACCATAACTCCAAGGAGAATACATTGAACAATAAGATGGCCACCAATTATAACCTAAATAAATACTTAAACCCCACTCCAATGGGTTATATGTATACCAGTAAGAATTAGTGTAATAATCATTATAGTATCCATATCCTAAATTAGCCTCATGAAACCTACGTATTCTTGAAGAGTAAGAATAATCATAATAATCATCGGAATTAAAATCATCATAATAATTATTTGTAACATAAGTATTGCCATCTGCATCAGTGGTTTGATCAGTAGTTGAATAATTATATGACTTCTCTGCAGGAACAGTACCTTCGTTGTTTTGTGTTTCGTTATTTCCATAATTACTGTAATCGGTATAATTTGTAGAAGGATCTACCTGAGGAGTAGGATCTGTAACTACGTTTTCGGTAACTTGTGAAGGTCTATTTTTTGACGAATAATAAGTATCGTCATAATTGGCACTAGTATATTTTGTGGTAGTACAAGCAGCCACTGATAGTGCCAATAAAGCTGGGATAAAGATTTTTGTTTTCATGGTACTTACCTCCTGATTTGTTTTTATTATTGTAAAATTAGTAAAAAATTACGTTTTTTGTAAAGTTTTTCACATCAATTTCAAATACTGTACCAAAACAATAAAAATAATGGCAAAAGTACTAACAACAAAAGAAGAAAATTACTCACAATGGTATAATGATATAGTAAATAAAGCAGATCTGGCTGAGAATTCATCGGTTCGAGGATGTATGGTAATTAAACCTTATGGTTATGCAATTTGGGAAAACATGCAGCATATACTTGATGGAATGTTTAAAAAAACCGGGCACTCAAATGCATATTTTCCACTATTTATTCCAAAATCATTCTTTAGTAAAGAGGCTAGCCATGTTGAAGGTTTTGCAAAAGAATGTGCAGTAGTAACTCATTACCGATTAAAAAATTCACCTGATGGCAAAGGAGTTATAGTTGACGAAACTGCTAAACTTGAAGAAGAATTAATTGTTCGTCCAACATCTGAAACAATAATTTGGAATACATATAAAAACTGGATACAATCATACCGAGATTTACCACTATTAATAAACCAATGGGCAAACGTTGTTAGGTGGGAAATGCGTACCAGGTTATTTTTAAGAACGGCAGAATTTTTATGGCAGGAAGGGCATACTGCTCATGCCACAAAGGAAGAAGCAATTGAAGAAACGCAAAAAATGATAAATGTTTATTCTAATTTTGCTGAAAATTTTCTTGGAATTCCAGTAATAATCGGGACTAAATCAGATTCTGAAAGATTTGCAGGTGCAATTGACACTTATTGTATTGAAGCATTAATGCAAGATGGCAAAGCACTTCAAGCAGGTACATCTCATTTTTTAGGACAGAATTTTGCTAAAGCTTTCGATGTGAAATTTACTTCAAAAGAAGGTCAACTAGAATACGTTTGGGCAACATCATGGGGAGTTTCTACAAGACTAATTGGTGCATTAATTATGGCTCATAGCGATAATAACGGACTTGTATTACCACCCAAAATAGCACCAATACAAGTTGTTATCATACCAATTTACAAAACTGACGAAGAACAAATTAAAGTTATAAATAAAGGAAAAGAATTAAAAGAGCAGCTTGAGAGTATTGGTTTAACAGTAAAACTTGATGATAGAGATACTCATAAACCAGGATGGAAATTTGCCGAATATGAATTAAAAGGAATTCCTGTTCGCATTGCAATTGGACCACGTGATATTGAAAATGGAACTATTGAAATTGCAAGACGAGATACTTTAGAAAAATCTTCAATCTCATCTGAAAATATTTCAGATTATGTTTTAAATCTGTTAGATGAGATTCAAAAAAACATATTCGTTAAAGCAAAAATATTTAGAGAAAAAAGCACCCATAAAATTGATAGTTATGACGAGTTTAAAGTTGCAATTGAAAATGGTGGTTTTTTTGAAGCTCATTGGGATGGAACAGCTGAAACAGAAGCTAAAATTAAAGAAGAAACCAAAGCCACAATCAGATGTATTCCATTGAATACAAGCAACGAAGAAGGCTTCTGCATGGTAACAGGTAAACCCTCAAAAAAGCGAGTAATTTTTGCAAGAGCGTATTAATATTTTTTTATATCTTTACCTTTTCACAATGAACTATTAGGAATTATTATTTATAATTCATGAATAAGAAAGAAGATAAAAAGGTAAAATCGTTAATTATAAATACATTAAAAGATAAAACTCTTGTTAAACAACAAGTACTTGAAAATACTTTATCTACTTTTGGCTTAGTTCAGAAAACCCTCACAGAAATCGCAACTGAATATAACGAGGCAATTAAAGATAAAAATTTTAGATTTCAAATTGATCATAACGATAAGGGAAAGTCTGAAAGTGAATTAGTTTTTTCAACTGAAATGCTAATATTCAATTATCAACCAAATATTTTTGAATTCGATAGAAGTCATTCAATTTGGACAACCTCATATCTTCAAGATAATCCTTTGAATGCTTTTGTTGGAGTAATAAATATTTACAATTTTTTATCAGACTCATACCGTTTAAATCGACTAGAAGATCTTGGCTATATGATTGCCAGAATCTTTGTAAATAGAGAGATGCATTACTTTGTTGAAGGTAAAAGACAATTAGGTTTTTTATATAATGATTATGCAAATTCTAAGATTAATAAAATTGAACTAAAGAACATTATTGAATCTGCAATGCTTTATTGCCTTGATTTTGAATCTTTGGTTCCAAATTACGATGATGTTAGTATTGTATCCGTTGAACAAATGAGAGATAAAATAACTAAATCAAAGATACAGTCAGGAAAAAGGCTTGGTTTTCAATTTTATGCTGATGATGATAATATTTAAATAAATAAAACTATCAAATATGAGTCGTAACATTTTTATTATTACAATTTTAAGCTCTATTGTAATTTTAATAAGTTCCTGTAGTACAGGCGATAATAATCAAAGTCAACAAATTACTGATACTACTACAGCAAAAAAACTGACAATTACTGAAAGATTAAACGAGTACGCTGTAATTCCACTAACTTCTGATTTATCAAAACTATCCGAAAAAGATAAAGAAATGTTATCTCTTTTGATAAATGCTTGTAAAATAATGGATGAAATATTTTGGATGCAAGCATATGGAATAAAAGATTCATTATATGCAACATTAAAAAACCCAGAAGAAACAAAATTATGCGATATTAATTATGGCCCTTGGGATAGACTTAACAGCAATGAACCATTTCTAGAAAATTTTGATAAAAAACCTATTGGTGCTGGTTTTTACCCTTCAAACATTAAATACCTACCATTTATTGACATGAAATTTGAAGATAAATTGAGTATGTATACAGTTATTAAACGTGCAGAGGATGGATCACTATTCACTCAACCATATCATATTGCATATAAAGAACAACTTGAAACAGCAGCTGATTTCCTTAAAAAAGCCGCTAAAATCTGTGATAATAAAGACTTCGCAAAATTTTTAAATTTACGTGCAGAATCATTATTAAATGACGATTATTATACAAGCGAAATGTTTTGGATGGATATGGAATCAAATAATATTGATTTAATTATTGGCCCAGTAGAAAGCGAAGAAGACAGATTTATCAATTCAAAAACTGCCTACGAAGCATTTTTATTAATTAAAGACCTTGAATGGAGTAATAAATTAAAAGATTATTCTTCAATGGTACCTGAAATTAAAAATCAACTTCCTTTAGATGATTTATATAAAAACCAAATAGTTTTTACTAAAACTAATATTGGAGTTTACGATGCAATTTTTTATAGTGGATATGCAAATGCAGGTGCAAAAAACATTTCAATAAATCATCCAAAAGATGGCAGAATACTAATGGAAAAAGGAAGTAAAAAAATGCAATTCAAAAATGCTATGAAAGCAAAATTTGATAAAATTTTACAACCTATCAGTAATATTTTAATATCAGAAAATGAACGTAAGAACATTAAATTTGATGCTTTCTTTATTAATAATGTAAACTATGAAATTGCTGATGCCATAGTAGTAAAAACAACAGTAAATAATAAAGGCCCTGTTAAAGAAGCATTAAAAGATTATTATCCAACAATAAACTCTTTAAAAGCTGATATTTTAAATCTCTATATTATATCTAAGCTTCATGAAAAAGGTGTAATTAAAGAAGTTGAATTACTTGATAACTACGTTATTTTCATGTCAAACATTCTACGATCAGTTCGTTTTGGAGCAACTTATTCACAAGGATCTTCAAATATTATTTGCTTTAATGTACTTCAAGAAATGCAAGCATTTACTAGAGACGAAAAAACAGGAACTTATTCAGTAAATTTAGAAAAGATGAAGTCTTCCATTGAAAAATTTTCTGTTGAAATTATGAGAATACTAGCTGAAGGTGATTACGCTGCAGCTAAAGATATTATAGAAAACAAAGGAAATATGCTACCTACTTTACAGGAAGATTTAAAAAGAATTTCTTCTGCCGGAATTCCTACAGATATTACCTTTGAACAAGGCGAGCAGGTGTTAGGATTAACAAAATAAAATTATTATGAAATATTACTTATTTGCAGGAATTATTTTCCTGTCCACTTTTTCGTATTCTTTTTCACAAACAAAAAATCAATCTAAAGAAATTTCTAAAAGTGACTTAATGAAAGCAAAAGTTAACGAGTATGCCATAGTTAAATTAACTGCAAACATTTCACAACTAACTGCAAAAGAAAAAGAATTACTTCCTATACTTTTTGAAGCAGCCAAAATTATGGACGATTTATATTGGGAGCAATCATATAATAACAAAGAAGAATTGTTATCAAAAATTTATGATAATAACACAAAGCAATTTTTCATGATTAACTATGGTCCATGGGAACATTTAAATAATAACAAATCATTTATTGATGGAATTGGAGAAAAATCTGATTGCGGCAATTTCTATCCTTCAGATATGAAAAAGGAAGAATTTGAGAAACTTCAATTACCAGATAAAACAAGTTGGTATACTATTATTAAAAGAAATGAAAAAAAGGAATTAACAGTTGTTCCATATAGTATCTTTTACAAAGAAAAACTTGAAAAAGCATCGCTGTTACTAAAAAAAGCATCTGAAATTTCTGATAATGATAGCTTCAAGAAATATTTAGCTTTAAGAGCAGAAGCATTGCTTAATGATAATTATTTTGAAAGTGATATGGCTTGGATGAATTTAGAAAACTCAAATTTAGATTTCATTATTGGTCCAATTGAGAGTTATAATGATGGATTATTTGGATATAAAACTTCTTTTGAATCTTTCATTTTATTAAAAGATATTGAATGGAGTAAAAAACTATCCCGTTTTGCTGTTCTTCTTCCAGAAATTCAAAAAAGTTTACCTGTTGAAGATAAATACAAAACAGAAATACCAGGAAAAGACTCGCAACTTGGAGTTTATGAAGCAATTTGTTATGCAGGTGATTGTAATGCTGGAAGTAAAACAATTGCTATTAATCTACCTAACGACAAAAAAGTAAATGAAATTAAAGGAAGTCGTAAACTTCAGCTTAAAAACTCTATGAAAGCTAAGTTTGATAAAATCCTTTTACCAATGTCAAATATTTTAATATCTGAAGATCAAAGAAAGTTTATATTGTTTGATGCTTTTTTTGAAAATGTGATGTTTCATGAAGTAGCACATGGCATAGGTATTAGCAAAACAATTAATAACAAGGGATTAGTTACAGAATCACTAAAAGATGTTCACACCTCACTTGAAGAATGCAAAGCAGATATTCTAGGTTTGTATATTGTTACATACCTAAACAATAAAGGAGAATTAAACGAACATGAATTAATTAATAATTATGTGACTTTTATGGCTGGAATATTTAGGTCAGTTCGCTTTGGTGCGGCTAGCTCACATGGTAAAGCAAATATGATAGAATTTAATTATTTTGCAGAAAATGGAGCCTTTACCCGTGATGAAAAAACTGGCACATACAAAATAAATTTTGATAAAATGAAAGAAGCTGTTAGTTCACTTGGAAAATTAATTATGACTATTCAAGGAAACGGTGATTATGATGCTGCAAAAAAGATTTTAACTGAAATGGGTGTTATGAAACCTCAGATAGAGCAAGATTTAAATAAAATTTCTAAAGCCGGAATTCCTAGAGATATTGTTTTTGATCAAGGGAAACAAGTTATTGGTTTATAACAAGCAATAATTTATTAATTAGTAAAACAATTTTCTCCATTTTTTTCTGTTTTATACGATTGTTGAAATATAATAAATGAAGTTTTCACTTTTAATAATTAGTTTTTTTCTTATTTCAGGAATATTAAATGCACAAGAATTCTTTACCTTTTCTGGAAGAATTATTGACCAAAATGGAATTTCAATACCTGAAATTAATTTACAAGTTGTAGAACTTAATAATATTGGTATCAGCACTGACAATTCTGGAAATTATAAACTAAAACTACCAGCAAATATTGAGCTTACAATTATTTTTTCACATATTCAGTATAATGAAAAAGTAATAAAAATAACAGGTAAGCCCGGAGAAACAATTAAAAATATCTTTACATTATTTGATAAAATAACAAATATTCCAATTATAAATGTAGAAGCAAAAGCTGAAAGAACAAATAATCTGCAAAGAATAGATCCTAAATTAATTCAACTTATACCTGATATTTCTGGTGGTATTGAGGCTAGTCTTAAAGCGTTTCCAGGTGTTGCAAAAAACAATGAATTAAGTTCACAATATTCTGTAAGAGGCGGAAATTTTGATGAAAATTTAGTTTACGTTAACGATATTGAAGTTTATCGACCTTTTTTAATAAGAAGCGGTCAGCAAGAAGGTTTAAGTTTTGTTAACCCTGATATGGTTTCTTCTATTTTATTTTCAGCTGGTGGTTTTGATGCAAAATATGGAGATAAAATGGCATCGGTGCTAGACATCAGATATAAAAAACCTACAAAAAATGCTGCTTCTGTATCAGCCAGTTTATTAGGAGGCGGCGTTAGTTTTGAAGGGTGTAACAAAAATCACAGATTTACTCACATTTCTGGATTTAGATATAAGTCGTCACAATATGTACTTAATAGTTTAGATACTAAAGGTGACTACAAACCTTCATTTGCCGATTTTCAAACATATTTAACTTATGATTTAAGTGAAAAATTTGAATTTAGTTTTTTAGGAAACTATGCAATGAATAGTTTTTATTTCGTTCCTCAAACACGCGAAACTTCTTTTGGAACAATAGATGAAGCCTTAAAACTTAAAATATATTTTGACGGTCAAGAACGTGATAAAAACTCAACTATGTTTGGTGCTTTCTCAACAAATTACAGATATAATAATCATTTAAAATTAAATTTAACTGCTTCTGCATATAGTTCTTCCGAAGAAGAAACTTTAGATATTATGGGTCAATATTATTTAAATGAGCTTGACAAAGAAATGGGTTCTAATAACTTAGGAGATAGTTTAATGAATATTGGCGTAGGTACATTTTTAAATCATGCAAGAAATAGATTAACAGCTAATGTATTAAATTTTCAACATAGAGGAAGTTACAATAATAATAACAGCACTATTTTATGGGGAGCAAATATTCAAAATGAATTTATTCAGGATAAAATTCACGAATGGGAAATGTTAGATTCTGCAGGTTATTCTTTGCCCTATACTGATTCAGTTGTTAGTTTATATTCATTTGTAAGTTCTAGAAATACTATTAATACTAACAGAATTACTTCGTTTATTCAAAGAACTAGTACTTTTGAATCAGATAGCAACGAATACAGCTTTACCATTGGACTTCGCGAAAATTACTGGAGCTTTACTAATCAAATTTTGATTAGCCCAAGAGCATCATTCTCTATTAAACCTAACTGGGAAAATGACTTTATTTTTAGATTTGCTACAGGTTATTATTACCAACCACCTTTTTACAGAGAGTTACGTGATTTAAACGGACAAATAAATTACAATATTGAGGCGCAAAAGTCAATACATTTTGTTATGGGAATAGACTATATGTTTATTGCATGGGGAAGACCATTCAAATTTATATCCGAATTATACTATAAAAATTTCACAAAACTTATTCCTTACCAAATTGACAATGTAAGAATCAGATATCTAGCAAAAAATAATGCAAAAGGATATGCCACTGGAATTGATTTTAAAGTAAATGGTGAATTTGTTCCTGGTGTTGAATCATGGGCAAGTTTGTCCATAATGAAAACAATGGAAGATTTATCTGACGATTATTATTATAATACAACCGGTCAATTAGTAAAACCAGGTTACATCCCCCGCCCTTCTGATCAATTAGTAAATTTTGGTTTATTTTTTCAAGATTATTTACCTAGAAACCCATCTTACAAAATGCAGTTGAGCTTGTTGTTTGGAAGTGGCTTACCTTTTGGACCACCTAAATCAGAAAGATATCAAGCTACATCAAGAATGCCCGCCTACAGAAGAGTAGATATAGGATTTTCTAAATTATTAAAATCAGAAGAACATGATTTACCAAAAGGAAATCCATTCAGAAGATTTAAAAGTATATGGTTAGGACTTGAAATATTTAATTTGCTTGATATCAATAACACTATATCATATCAATGGGTAACTGATGTTAGAGATCATCAATATGCAGTACCAAATTATCTATCATCAAGAAGATTAAATCTTAAACTAATTGCTAAATTCTAATTATTTATGGATTTGTAATTTGAAGTATAACATTAGACTCTAAACCTTGAATCTTACAAATTACATAAATTTTAACAGTCATTATTTTTGAGTTACAAGAGCTAATATATGTAACGGGAGAAAATTCATATTTCTTTTCTGTAACACCATTTACTAAAGTATTTTTATATGTACAGCAGCTTTTTTCTACGCACTTTAAAATTAATTTATTTAGCTCTTCAAATTTCTTAATTCCCTCTACTTTTTCACCTTTAAAATACGACCCGGAATAACCTTCTTTGTCATTTATTTCAACAGTTGAAAGTTCTTTTAGTTTTATTTTACATAAATATGAATCTGCAATATATTCACTTACCGTTATTCCTTTTATTTCAGCAAAATTATTTACAGAAGCTGAAAGTATTTTATTAAACTCTATACAAAAATCATAAGATTCAGAAATAATAAAATCTTCAAATTCTACTTTATCAATATAACGATCATTTTCCCACTTCCCTTTTTCTTTATATGTCTCAGAATACCATTGAGTGCCTAACCCATTTCGTTTTCCATTTATAAACTCACCTATATATTTTGTACCATCAGTTCTATTAAACATTCCTTTACCATTAAACTTATCATCTTTAAAATCACCAGTATATACATTACCATTAGCATCAGTATATTTACCAAAACCATTTAAATGAGAGTTTACAAATTCGCCTTCATATTTATCGCCAGTATTAAAGACATAGACACCTTTTCCGTTTTCACAATTGCCTGACTGACATCCAGTTTTGCTTTGAGAATAAACAAAATACGATAGAAATATTATAATTAATGTAGATATTGAATTTTTCATAGTTATTGGTTGTCATATTATTAAGCGAAAATACAAAAAACTTTTCAATACTAAAACTTATGAGTATAACCTATAATTTATGAACATTTATATTGTAAATCACTTCTTTCTGTTTTAAATTTGCATCAAAATTAAAAACAGTAACTATGAAAAAAATTCTCTTATTTTTTATTGCATTGACTATTACTTCATTTGTATTAATTACAAGTTGTAAAAAAGAAAGAAAAGACGATCCAATACCTTCAGACCCAACAAAAACTGCTATAGTATTATCTGGAAATGTTATTGATGTAAATCAATCACCTATGTCTGGAGTAACTGTTAAAGTTGGAGGAATTCAGGTAATAACTGAATTTGATGGTTCTTTTTACTTTAAAAGCGTTACTGTTCCAAAGGAAAGATTTATTGTTGAGTTTTCTAAAACCGGGTATTTTTCATTAAGTAGATCAGCTGTTCCAACAATTGGCGTTCCAGTTGACATGGAAGTAGGTTTAATAAGTGAAACTGATTTTAATTATGCTGGCAGTAAAAGTTTTTCATCAACTACAACAGATTCACTAGAAATGATTAGTGGTTGTGTTGTTTCTTTTCTTCCAAATTCATTTGTAACAGAAGCTGGAGCTCCATATTCTGGTACTGTAAATGTTAAAGCAGCATATTTAGATCCAACTATGACAAACTTTCCTATGTTTATATTTGGTGGCGACTTGTATGGAAAAGACAATGCAGGAAATGATGTTATGTTAAATCCTTTTACTGGATTAAATGTTATTATTACTGATCCAAGTGGAAATAAGCTTCAACTTGATGAAGCAAATACAAAAAAGGCTACAGTTAAAATGCAAATTCCAAACACTTTGCTTGCTGCTGCACCTATTTCAATTGATTTATTAGAATATAATCCAATTATGGGAGTTTCACAATCATCAGGAACAGCAAATAAAACAGGTGGAAAATATATGGGACAAGTTGGACATTTCTCTTTTTGGAGTTGTCAGGAAGCCAGTTCTGGTATAGCTACAATTACTGGTAGAGTTACGAATAGTGATACATTACCAGTACCAGGAGTAAATGTTAGAGTTGGTCATACTATGGCAAAAACTGATATAAATGGATATTATTCCGCAAAAGTTCCAACTGGAGTTTCAATGATAATCGGAATTTTCCCAACATACTATGGAACATTTATTAGTCCTAATACTTGTGCTGCTTTATCCAATAACGGAACATATACTGCTGACTTTATAGTACCTGCATTAAAAAAGGTATATGGAAGATTAGTTAATTGTTCTGGCGCCCCAGTTTCTGGAAAAGTTTCTATTGATTGGTATTCATTTACTGCATATACAAATGTTCATGCTTCATGTTTTACCCAAACAGATGGTACATTTGAATTATTTATAGAAAGCTCAGCTTCAACAGCAAACCTACATGCATGGGGAAATAACACAGATTCTATTTATTATATTTATCCATCTACAAGTCCATATAATGTATTTGATATCAGTTTATGTCCTCCTATAGCAACAGGTATAAACCAATTAACATTAACAGGAGCACCATTTACAAATCCTTATACTGTTAATACTTTTGACACCAAAAATGGATATAAAGTTACATCGGCAAACCATACTTATATTGATATTTTTGGACCAATGGGTTCAATATATATAGGAATAAATGGTACTTCTGTTGGAACTTATGCAATAGGAGCAAAAAGTGTAACCAATATGTCACTTTATTTTTCTAATCCTATTACATTTAATGATACACTTCAATCTGGTAGCATAATTATTACAAAATACAGCCAAGTTGGTGGTCTTATTGAAGGAACATATACTGGAACTACAGGTACAGGAGTTCAAATCACAAATGGTAAATTTTCTGTTATAAGAACTGCTGATCAGGCAAAATAATAACATAAAATAAATATATAAAGAGACTGTCTTAAAAAAAGGCAGTCTCTTTATTTTTACAAACACATTTTCAGAAACAAAATTTAGATTATATTTGTTTTCTAGTTACAAAAAATGCACAAAATTCTTTTTTTACTTTTATTTAGCACTTCATTATTTTCCCAGAATTTAAGGGTAGATAGCTTACAGCTTTCATTAAGCAAAGCAAATAATGATAGTTTAACAGTAAAATTATATAAAGACATTGCAACAGAATTAAAAGAAACTGATATTGATAAATCTCTAGAATATGCAAAAAAGGGTTTATCATTAAGTAAAAGCATTAACTTCGATATAGGTATTGGCGATTTATCAAAAATAATTGGAGATATACTTGATTACAAAAGTGAATACGAAAAATCAATAGAATATTACCAGATCTCATTAAGTATATATATTAAATATAGAAACAAAGCTGGAATTTCTGATGTCAAAAACAGTTTAGGTGGAGTTTACGAAAAGCAAGGAGATTATAACAAAGCACTCGAAAATTATCTATCTGCTCTAAAAATAAAAGAATCTATCGGAGATAAGAGTGGCATTGCCTCTAGCATGAATAATATTGGTTTAATTTATTATTACCAGGAAAGTTATTTTAAAGCAATGGATTATTTCCAAAAAACATTAAAAATTGTTGACGAGCTTCATAACAAAGTTGGAATGGCTATGACTTTAAATAACATAGGATTAGTTTACGATAAACGAAGTATGTTTGATACTGCTACAGTTTATTTTAAACAATCTTTAAAAATACACGAACAAATTGAAAATAAATATGGAATGGCCACTAGTTTCACTAATCTTGGAAACATGGCTTTTAACAAAAAAGAGTTTAAAATTGCCGAAGATTATTATAAAAAATCTGTTTCATTAAATGAAGAATTAGGGGATAAATGGGGAATGGTAAGTACTTATGTAAGTATTGCTGTTTTATTTCAACATCAGAAATCATATAATGAAGCAATTGGTTCTATAATTAAAGCCATTAATTTATCTAAAGAAATTGGTTATAGAGAAGGAGCAAAAAATTCTTATATCGTTCTAGCTGAACTTAATGAAAATATTGGTAATTTTAAAGAAGCCTATATTGCGCAACAGCAGTATATTGCATACAAGGATAGCATAATGAATGAAGAAAACAGCAAAGTTCTTTCACAACTTCAAGAACAATTTAACGCTGAAAAAAGAGAAAAAGAAATTCAGTTGCTTAATACTCAGAAACAAAAAGACGACCTAAAAATAAAACAAAAATCAACTCAATTAATAGCTGTAGGATTTGTATTGTTATTACTATTAATTTTAGCAGGTTTTATTTTAAGAGGGTATCGTCAAAAGAAAAAAGCTAATACTTTATTATCTGCACAAAACGAAGAGATTTTACTTCAGAAAGCTGAAATTGAAGATAAAAACCGTGATATTTTAGCAAGTATTAATTATGCAAAACGAATTCAGGAAGCTATTCTACCACCAGATAAATTAGTTAAAGAAAGTGTAGAAAAATCATTTGTACTTTTTAAGCCAAAAGATATTGTTTCAGGTGATTTTTACTGGATGGCTGTAAAACCAAACCTTGTACTTTTTTCAGTTGTAGATTGCACAGGTCATGGTGTTCCTGGAGCGTTTATGAGTATAGTTGGTTATAACAACCTAAATCAAGCTGTAAATGAACAGAATATTTATCATCCTGGAGATATATTAGATAAACTTAACGAACTAGTTGAACTAACATTACATAGCGGTGAAGGAAAAGACGTTAAAGACGGAATGGATTTAGCATTATGTGCTTTACATACTAATAACAATGTACTAGAATATGCAGGAGCAAACAATCCAGTTTATTTAATAAGAAATAAAAACAGTAATTTTATTCATAACAATGAAAAATATATTGCAAGTGTAGAGAATGAAAAATATGCATTATATGAAATTAAAGCTAATCGCCAGCCTATAGGTGCTTATATAAACAGAGCAAAATTTACAAACCATACTATTCAGCTAATTGAAGGTGACAGTATTTATATTTTCTCTGATGGTTTTCCTGATCAATTTGGTGGACCAAGTGGTAGAAAATTTAAATACAAACCGTTTAAGGAACTATTATTATCAATTCAGGAATTAGATATGGCTGCTCAACGCAAAATGCTCGACAAAACAATAGAAGACTGGAAAGGCGGCTCTTACGAACAAGTTGATGATATTTGTGTTATTGGTGTAAGAATATAATTCATGATTAATTTTTCAGGGAGAACTTTTGCAATTATTTCTATTATTGCAGCAAATGTAATTTATGGTTTGAATTATGTTATTGCAAAAGGTGTAATGCCTGAATATTTTTCGCCTAAAGAAATAATCTTTTTTAGAATTACAGGGACAATAGCTTTAACGCTAATATTCTTTTTTCTATTTATTAAAGAAAAAGTAGAAAAAAAAGATTTTCCCCGACTAATACTTGCATCTGCTTTTGGAATTGCCATCAATCAGATAATGTTTTTTGAAGGTTTGAACCTTACTACTCCTATTGATGCAGCAATTATTATGACAATTAACCCTGTTCTTGTACTTATTTTTGCATTTATTATTTTAAAAGAAAAAATAACATTATTAAAAATACTTGGTATAGCAATAGGTATAGCAGGAGCTGTATTACTTATTACAGGCAAAGGAGAGCTATCATTCAATTCTAAAACTTTTGTAGGCAATATTCTTATATTAATAAATGCAACCTCATTTGCTATATACCTTGTAATAATAAAGCCATTAATGAAAAAATATCATCCAATGACAATTATGCTTTGGACATTTATTTTTGGTTTCTTTATTACTTTACCTTTCACAATTGAACCCGTTATAAATTCTAATTTTCATGATATACCATTAAAAATATGGTTAGGATTAGCATATATAATTGTAGGAGCAACTTTTCTTGGATACTTACTTTATAACTATTCATTAAGAGTTTTGAGTCCTACTGTTGTAAGCTTTTTCATTTATTTACAACCTCTTTTCTCAAGTATTACAACGATGATTGTTTTTGGCGAAACACCTGGTTTAATTGATTATATCTCTGCATCACTAATTTTTGCAGGTGTTTGGTTTGTAAATATGAAACCTGAAAATATAAAATTGAAAGTAAAAAGAAATACTAAAATTTATAAAAGCAAGGAATTCTAAATATTGTTAAAAATAATTTCTAAAAATATTCATCATTCTTTTTCAAACATTTTGTCTAAAATTTCCATTGAAGTTTCAATATACCTTACGCACTTTTCAGTATTGCAACCCTGCTTATGAATCTCCAAACCTTCTGGTGTACTAATATCACAACCAAGTAATTCCTTACAAGAAGTACTTCCATGTATTTTTATAAATTGAGCAAATAAATTCCTAACAGAATTGTATGTTAAATCTTTTGCTACTGAATCATTTGCTTCTGTTTGACCTTTAGCAAGACCTAATGCAATAACAGCACCAGTTAATGCACCACAAGTCATAGCTTGCCTTGCAATGCCACCACCAAATCCTGCGGTTGCTGCCAAAATTGTTTTTTCGTCTTTATTTACTTTATCAGAAAACGCGACAGCAACTACTTGTGCACAGTTAAAACCGTTTTTTAATTTTTCTTTTATTATTTGTTTTCTATCCATTTCTATATTATTACAATTACTTAATAGCCTACCTTAAATAAAAAAAGTATAAACCCTTTCTTAAAAAAAATACTTTTATATAAAACAGCAGATATTTTAAAGTTTCCATAATGTTATATTAGAAATTCGAATTTATTGCATCAACAGGATTTAATTTTGAGGCTGAAATTGCTGGTGCCAATCCAGAAACAATTCCTATAACAACAGAAATAAGAACTCCAGAAAAAACATTTCCAAAACTCATCGCAAAATCCATATCAACAGCTCTCGATCCCAAAACTGTTCCTATATATACAAGCAGCAATCCAATTAAACCACCCATTAACGAGAGCATAACCGATTCAGTTAAAAACTGGACAAGAATAAAATAATTCTTTGCACCCAAAGCCTTTTCTATACCTATTAATTTAGTCCGTTCTTTTACAGAAACAAACATAATATTTGCAATTCCAAAGCCTCCAACTAAAATTGCTAAACCACCTATTAACAAACCAGCTAAATCTACAATTTGAAAAACTGATTCAAAGCCTTGTGTAATCAGACTTGCCTGATTTAAGGCAAAATCATCTTCTTCTATTGGCCTTAATCTTCTAATGGATCTCATAATCCCACATAATTCATCTTTTAGCTCATCTGTTTCAACGTTGTTTGCAGCTTTCACCATAATAATTGGATTCATGCCCTCATCACGCATATCGAAAATATTACGACCATAATTTAATGGAATAATAATCGAATTATCTAAACTATTTTCAAAAACTCCGCTTCCCTCTTTCTTAAAAATTCCAAGAACTGTAATTTTTCTTCCTAATAATTTTATTTCTTTTCCTATTGGGTTTATTTCCTTAAATAAAAGACTAGCAACAGTATTTCCAATTATTGCTTTTGCCGAACCATTATTTGATTCGAAATATGAAAAATATCTACCTTTTTCAATTTCAAAAGACCTGATTTTGTCATAGTCTTCTGTTGCAGAAATTATTGAAACATTTTCTGCAGAATTACTTCTGTATTCTAAAGTTTTATTTGAAGTTGCTACAAATGCAATTGCTTCTGCTTTCTTTGAACGTTGTTGAATTCCTTCACATTCTTTAGCAGAAGGAACCGGACGGTTTAAATATTTCCACCAGGGATAATCATTACTAAATTCCCAAGGCCATTTATCAACATAAACAACATTATTTCCTAAAGATGCTATACTGTCAGTAATACTTTTTTTCATACTATCTATGACAGTAAAAACCGAAATAATTGCAAAAATACCAATAGTAATACCTAAAAGCGATAAAAATGTTCGCATTTTATTTACAACCAACGAACTGATTGCAGACAAAAAACTTTCTTTAAGTAAACGAATTACAAGCATGAAATTTTAATTTCTTTAAAAACAAAAATACAGAATGATTGCTAGTATTTTATGATAATCCCAATAAAAAATATTTTTTTATAAAAATTTATAAAAGAGATCACATAAAAATTGGTTTTATAAATGGAAAATGATAATTTTGTGAACTTTTTCAAATAATTTGAATGTGAATAACTTAAAAGCAATTAAATCAGCATTTATATCTGTATTTTATAAAGATGGGCTAGACGTTGTTGTAAAAAAACTCCATCAATTAAATATTCAGATAATTTCTACCGGTGGAACTAGAGAGTTTATCGAAAAAATGAATATTCCCGTAATAGCCGCCGAAAGCCTAACAGGATTTCCAAGTATTTTGGGAGGAAGAGTAAAAACTTTGCATCCAAATATTTTTGGTGGAATATTAGCTCGTCGCGATGATGAATCAGATATGCAGCAAGTAGAAGAATATAAATTTAAACTAATAGATTTAATAATTGTTGATTTATATCCTTTTGAAGAAACAGTAAAAAAAGGTGCACCTGATGAAGATATTATTGAGAAAATTGATATTGGAGGTATTTCATTAATAAGAGCTGCTGCCAAAAATTTTAATGATGTTGCAATTGTTTCTTGCCAGGAACAATATTCATATTTAAATGAATTACTCGAGAAAAATAATGGTAATACTTCAATTGAAGAACGCAGAAAATTAGCTGCAGAGGCATTTGAAGTCACTTCGCATTACGATACACATATATATAAATATTTTGCAGGAAACTCTCCTACTTCATTTAAATCTAGTATTAAAAATTCTCAAACATTACGGTACGGTGAAAATCCTCATCAAAAAGGATATTTCTATGGAAATTTAGATGAAATATTTGAAAAAATTCATGGTAAAGAAATATCTTACAATAATTTATTAGATATTGATGCGTCAATAGCTTTAATTAATGAATTTACTGAACCAACTGTTGCAATTATCAAACATAATAATGCATGCGGACTAGCATCAAGAAGTACCTTACTACAAGCATGGAAAGACGCTCTAGCTGGTGACCCAGTTTCAGCTTTTGGTGGTATTATCGTAACAAATAAAAATGTAGATAAAGAAACTGCTTTAGAAATTGATAAATTATTTTTCGAAGTAATTATTGCACCTGAATATGATAATGATGCGCTTGAAGTTTTAAAACTTAAAAAGAACAGAATTATTTTAATATTAAAAAATACAGATTTCTCATCTTCAAGCTTTAGAACATTGTTAAACGGAGTTCTTGAACAGGAAAAAGATTTGAAAACCGAAACTATTAATGATTTGCGCACAGTTACAGAACGTGAACCATCTGAACAAGAAATTGAAGACCTTATTTTTGCTAACATTTTAGTAAAACACACTAAAAGCAATTCAATAGTTTTAGCTAAAAACAAACAACTATTAGCAAGTGGAGCAGGGCAAACATCAAGAATTGATGCACTAAAGCACTCTATTGAAAAAGCAAAAAGTTTTGGCTTCGACTTAAAAGGCGCAGTTATGTCGAGTGATGCATTTTTTCCTTTTGCCGATTCTGTGGAAATAGCATACAACGCTGGAATTACTGCTGTTATACAACCAGGAGGATCAATACGTGATGAAGACACTATAAATTTTTGCACAAATCACAAAATGGCAATGGTATTTACTGGTATTCGTCATTTTAAACATTAACTTTATACCCGAAAAGCTAACAATATGGGATTATTTTCATTTTTCAACCAAGAACTTGCAATCGACTTAGGCACAGCAAATACTATTATTACATATAATGATAAAATTGTAGTTGACGAACCTTCAATAGTTGCAATTGACCGGCATACCGGGAAGCTTATTGCTATTGGCGATAAAGCACGTCAAATGCATGGTAAGACTCACGATAATATTAAAACTATAAGACCGTTAAGAGATGGCGTAATTGCAGATTTTAACGCTGCCGAATTAATGATTCGCGGTCTTATAAAAATGATAAATCCACGACCAAGATTATTTTCACCCTCAATGCGAATGGTAATTGCTATTCCATCTGGAAGTACTGAAGTCGAGATTCGTGCTGTTCGTGACTCCTCTGAGCATGCCGGTGCGCGCGATGTTTATATGATTTACGAACCAATGGCAGCAGCATTAGGAATTGGATTAGATGTTGAAGCTCCAGAAGGAAATATGGTAATAGATATCGGTGGTGGAACTGCTGAAATTGCAGTTATTTCACTTAGCGGTATAGTTTGTAACAAATCTGTAAGAACTGCTGGTGATGTTTTTACTGCTGACATTATGGAATACATGCGTCATCAGCATAACATGAGAATTGGTGAGCGTACAGCAGAAGATATTAAAATAAATGTAGGAGCTGCCTTGCCAGATCTTGACAATCCTCCTCCTGACTATATAGTAAAAGGTCCACATCAAATGACTTCTTTACCTATAGAAATTCCAGTTTCATATCAAGAAATTGCACATTGTTTAGATAAATCAATTTCAAAAATTGAAGTTGCAATTCTTCAAGTATTAGAAGAAACTCCACCTGAACTTTATAAAGATATAACAAATAGCTTTATATACTTAGCTGGCGGCGGTTCTTTATTAAGAGGACTTGATAGACGATTAATGGAAAAATACAACATTCCGGTAAAAGTTGCTGACGATCCGTTACACGCAGTTGCTAGAGGAACTGGAATAGCACTTAAAAACGTTACTCGTTTTTCATTCTTAATGAGGTAGGATAAACACGGACAAAAAATCCATGATTTCCTAACATGAGAAACTTATTTAAATTTATAATTCGGTATCACGTAACTCTATTATTTATTGTTATAGAATCATTTTCATTATTCCTAACAATACAAACAAATAGTTTTCAACGCGCTTCGTTTATTAATTCATCTACTGAAATATCTGGAAATATTTATAGCTGGTTTAGCTCTGTAACCGAGTATATATCGGTAAAAGAAGACAATGAAAAACTTGCTAAAGAAAACACAGAATTACGCAAGCTGTTAAAATCGAATTATATAAATAATGTTTTAACATTAAAAACTATTAACGATTCTATTTATAAACAAAAATACGATTACTTTACAGCAAAAGTTGTAAACAATTCAGTTATACATCAAAATAATTATTTAACATTAAACAAAGGCTATAATCAGGGAGCCAGAAAAGACATGGCTGTTATTAACCCCCAAGGTATTGTTGGTATTATTAAAGATGTTTCTCCTAATTTTTCAATTGTAATACCTGCTATAAATATAAATGCACATATTAGTGCAAAAATAAAAAAATGGGGTTGCTTTGGCACTCTTTCCTGGGATGGAAAAGATTACAGAAAAGCCCAGCTAAACGAAATACCATTTCACATTAAACTTGTTAAAGGAGATACGCTGGTTACTAGCGGCTATTCATCAATGTTTCCAGAAGGGATTATGGTTGGTACTGTAAGTGATTTTGATTTAAATGATGGTAAAGATTTTTATAATATCAATATTAATCTCAGCACTGATTTCATGAGTCTTAATCATGTATATATTATAAGTAACTTATACAAAGATGAACAGGAAAAACTAGAAAATGGAATAAGCCATGATTAGTCTATTACCTCAAAATATTATCCGTTTTATTATACTTGTTCTATTACAAGTTCTAATTTTAAACAATATACAATTGAGCGGTTTTATTAATCCTTATATATACATATTATTTATTTTATTATTACCATTTGAAACACCTGCCTGGCTATTACTAATTCTTGGCTTTATTACAGGATTAACAATTGATATATTTTCTGGAACTATGGGAATGCATGCAACTGCTACCACCCTGGCAGCTTATTCTCGTCCATATATTTTAACATTATTTTCACCAAGAGATGGTTATGAAAGCAGAACCGCTCCTACTTTAAAATATTATGATATTTCATGGATAATTAGGTATTCAATAATAATTATACTAATTCATCATTCTTCTTTATTTTTTGTTGAAGTATTTAGATTTTCTGGATTCTTTTATACTATGTTAAGAATTTTAACCAGCTCAACTTTTACTTTTATTTTAGTTATAATAAGTCAGTTATTATTTTACAAAAAATAAAAACATAAATGATTAATCCATATAGCAATAGAAAATATATTATTGGCGGAATTTTTATTGCATTTGCTTTAATTTTTGTATTTAGATTATTTTATCTTCAAATTATTGATTCAAGCTATAAATTTTCAGCTGATAACAATTCACAAAGAAGAATTACAAAGTACCCTGCACGAGGTGTTATATATGACAGAAACGGTAAAATTCTTGTTTTTAATGAAGCCGCATTTGATTTAATGGTGATTCCTCAACAAACTAAATTATTTGATACAGTTGATTTATGCCACATTCTTGAAATTGAAAAAAATGAGTTTACTAAAAAATTTAAAGACGCTAAACTATATTCAACATACAGACCTTCAGTTATAGTATCTCAAATTTCTTCAAAAACTTATGCAATATTACAGGAAAAACTTTTTAAATTCCCTGGGTTTTTTGTACAAGGTAGAACATTAAGGAAATACCCACAACCCATAGCTTCGCATATTTTAGGTTATGTTGGAGAAGTTGATCCAAAAATTGTTGCTGAAAATGCATATTACAAACAAGGTGACTATATTGGTATAAGCGGAATAGAAAGAACTTATGAGAAATTTCTTCGTGGACAAAAAGGGGTTAGTATTTTTATGGTCGACGTTCATAACAAAATAATGGGAAGTTTTGCTGAAGGAAAATTTGATACTGCAGCCGTTATTGGAACTGATATTAAAACTACAATTGATGCTAATCTGCAACTATACGGTGAAAAACTGATGAGTCATAAAAAAGGCAGTATTGTAGCAATTGACCCTTCTACAGGTGAAATATTAATGGTGGTTTCAAGTCCATCATACGACCCTGGATTATTAGTTGGTAGAATTCGTTCAACAAATTATGTTAATTTGTTAAAAGATACTTTAAAACCATTATTTAATCGTGCTATAATGGCTTCATATCCTCCAGGCTCCACCTTCAAACTTGTTATGGCATTAATCGGACAACAAGAAGGAGTTTTGAATGCTAATACCAGATACCCATGTTCAAAAGGATATGCTCCACTTGGTGGTCATCCAAAATGCCATCCACATGCTTCACCACTTGATCTATCAAATGCCATCGGACACTCATGTAATTCATATTTTTCATATGTTTTTAAGAGTGTTATTGAAAATAAAAAATATCATAATACATATGTTGCATTTGAAGCATGGAGAAATTTAGCTTTGAGTTTCTGTATCGGTAAAAAAACTGGTTCAGATTTTTCTTACGAATTAAGAGGTAATATTCCTTCAATAAAATATTATGATAAAATATTCGGAAAAAGAAAATGGAAGGCATCAACAGTAATTTCATTAGGAATTGGGCAAGCCGAAATGGGAATAACTCCTTTGCAAAGTGCAAATGTTGTAGCTATAATAGCAAATAGAGGCTGGTATTACATTCCTCATATTGTAAAATCTATAGGAAGCAATACAAATGATACAACGCTTGCTCGTTTTAAAATTAAAAATTACACATTAATAACTGACACAAATATTTTCTTAAATGTTATACGAGGTATGAGTGATGCAGTTGAAAGTGGAACCGCAGCAGCTTTAAAAATTGAAGGTATAAGTTTTTGTGCAAAAACAGGAACCGCAGAAAACCCTCATGGAAAAGATCACTCAGTTTTTGTAGCTTTTGCTCCAACAAATAATCCAAGAATTGCAATTTCTGTTTTGGTTGAAAATGCCGGATATGGTGCAACATGGGCAGGTCCAATAGCAAGCTTAATTATGGAAAAATATTTAACCGGCAAAATAAAACGTGCTGATTTAGAAAAACATATTATGGAGACTAATTTAATTGGAGATTGAAAAGAAAAATAAACATATTTAAAAGCACCGACTGGTTAATAGTTTGTCTTTATATTATTTTAGTAATATTAGGCTGGATTAATATTTATGCCGCTGTATATAATGAACAATACAGTAGTATTTTTGATTTCTCTCAAAGATACGGCAAACAATTAGTATGGATTGGAGCTGCATTTATAATTGCTCTAACAATCTTCCTCTTCGACAGTAATTTCTTTTCTTTTTTCACATGGCCAATATATGGAGTAATGCTGTTTTTTCTTATCTCTGTTTTAATCTTTGGGAAAGAAACGAATGGACAAAGGGCTTGGTTTGAATTAGGCTCATTTAGACTTCAACCATCTGAATTTATGAAATTTGCAACAAATCTGGCTCTTGCAAAATTTCTAAGTAGCTATAATTTCAAAATTAAAAATATTAGAAGTTTATTTTTTATTGGTTTAATTATTTTTCTTCCTTGTGGCTTAATTCTTTTACAAAATGATACCGGATCATCACTGGTTTACCTTGCTTTTGTCTTTTTGTTATATAGAGAAGGCCTAACCCCTTATGTTTTATTTTTTGCTCTTATGACTATTATATTATTCTTAATTGCAATGCTTGTAGATAAACTTTTAATTATTCAGATTTTGTTAATTTTAGCTCCAATTGTTTTCTTTTTATTAAATACGAAAATAAAAATAGTTGGAATTGGAATTGGAATTTTCACAGTAGCAGTTGCATTATTTTATGGTATTAATGCAGTATTTGCCTATAAATACTCTACATATTATGTATTTTTTGCTGCTTTATTTTTATCGGCTATAATTATTTTAATAATTGCGAATAAAAAAAGAATTGCTTTTGCATCAATGATAATGATTTTTTTGGTTTCGTCTGTTACTTTTACTTTTGCAGTAAATTATATTTTTACTGATGTATTAGAGAAACACCAGCAAGATAGAATTAATGAATTGCTAGGAATAACATCTGATCCACTTGGTACCGGATATAATGTAAATCAATCAAAAATAGCTATTGGTTCTGGAGGATTTGCAGGAAAAGGTTTTTTACAAGGCACTCAAACAAAATTTAATTTTGTTCCAGAACAAAGTACAGATTTTATATTTTGCACAGTAGGTGAAGAACGTGGATTTATTGGAACTGTTGTGGTAATCTCACTTTTCACAATTATGTTATTACGATTAATTTTCCTTGCCGAAAGGCAACGATCTGTTTTTAGTAGAATTTATGGTTATGGAGTAGCTTCTATTTTATTTTTTCACATTGTTGTTAATATTGGAATGACTATTGGGTTAGCACCGGTAATTGGTATTCCGCTTCCATTTTTTAGTTATGGAGGAAGTTCGCTTTGGTCTTTTACCATTTTATTATTTATTTTTATACGACTTGATTCTAATAGGTTTGAAAGTCTAGCGTAAACCAACAAATATCAAAAAAAACAATATTAAATTAAAATTATGGCAACATCTAAAATTACTTATCTGGGAGACTTAAGGACTAAAGCGGTTCACTTATCTTCGAAAACAGAAATCATTACAGATGCACCGGTAGATAACCAAGGAAAAGGAGAAGCCTTCTCTCCTACCGATTTAATTGCAACTGCATACGCAAGTTGTATGTTAACAATTATTGGAATTGGAGCAAAAGGCCATGGATTTTCAATTGAAGGAACTACTGTAGAAGTAACAAAGATAATGGGCGATAACCCGAGAAGGATAGTTGAAATAATTGCTGATGTTAATTTTCCACCTAATAATTACACCGATAAACAAAAAGATTTCTTTAAATTAGTATCACAAACTTGCCCTGTGGCTAAAAGCATACATCCTGATATAAAACAAACTATAAAATTTAATTTTTAGATTATGGAAAACAAATTAACTATTGGAATTGAAGGTAAGATAGAGCAATTTGTTACAAAAGATGATACTGCTGCAAAATATGGCTCTGGCTTAGTTGAAGTTTTTGCAACTCCTGCAATGATTGCTTTAATGGAAAAAACTTGTTTAACAAGTGTTTTAGATTATTTAAATGAGGGTTTTAATACTGTTGGAACAGAAGTAAACATTAAACATTTAAAAGCAACACCTGTAGGTAAAAAAGTAATATGCAATTCTGTATTAAAAAATATTGAAGGAAAAAAACTAACCTTTTCAGTTGAAGCTTTTGACGAAGATGGAAAAATTGGCGAAGGCACGCATACACGCTACCTTATCGACGTTAAAAAATTTATGGAGAAACTGTAGGTTATAGCTTTTGTTAAAATTATATCAAAAAAAACTGTTGTAGAGAACTCCAACAGTGGCAGAATTATATCAAAAAAATAAGAGTTATACTATTAAACAAAAAGAGCCGGATAATCCGGCT
>CAIQJL010000406.1 GCA_903872185.1 uncultured Bacteroidota bacterium
AGATTCAAGGATGTTGCCATCATCCAACTTTAATAAATAGGTTTGTCCGCATTTTAATTCAATTGTTTTTAATAATTCCACTATTGAAAATTCTCCTGTTTAGATTTATTTGATTACTTCCATAGTTATGTTTTTGCTTAAATTAAAGTCATTTTCATACTTTTAAAATATAGCACATTATCCTACGCATGCCAATAAACCAAATGCCGTATTTTGCACGAGGGGTTATCGTATAATTTTATGCTAGAAATTATCCGAGTTTTCTAAGTTGTTCAAGGATGATTTTTTTTATTTCAGCATTTTTAGAATATTTATCAAGCATTTTTAATAATTGAGACTTTAACTTAACAACATCAGCTGCTACTTCTGAAGCTCCTTTGGCAGCTTTTTTAACTGTTTTTTCAGCAGCACTTTCAGATTGACGAACTGGATTTGTTGTTTCAGTTCTTCTAGGTCTTTCAGTTCTTTCTGACGATGAAGACGATTGTCCTTTACCAGAAGAGCCAACTCCTGAACTAAAGTCTTTTCCTTTGAATGCTATTTTAGATTGATTTGCAGATATGGCTGTGCCAAATCCCAAATTTCTTACTTGCAATGTCATTCCTACACTCCTTTTTTGTTTTGGTTACACCAAGTCTAATACATCTATTTAATACCGCTAAAGATTAAAAATTGCATGATTTTTCAACTTTTGCAGAAAATTTTTACAAAAATTAATATTTTGACCCAAATATGTTATACTAAATTCTTGTTACAATTATATTTCACAATCATCTTTATATGTTAATATTAGTGTTAAATATGATAAACAAGATGGTTGGGGAATAATGCAAAAATCAATATGGCTTGAAGAAATAGATAAACAAATAATTGATGGGAATGAAATTATCGATGATATGTATAATAATTCAGGTATCGACCAATTTGTTGACCTAAATAATCGTGCCTCTCGCTGGGATAGTTATTGTGATTTTATAATCAATTCTTTGCCTAAAGAAATACAAGTCCAATATACCAAGGAGTTTAATAATTCTCTAATGATGGATCCTTGTGAATTTATTGAAGTTGATGTAGAAGCATTTCAACCAATAATCGCACATTTAACCGCGGCTCTAAGTGCTTTAGAATTAATTAAAAAACAAATGAATTTAATCGCAAAAATAAATAAGGAGACGAATATGGGATTTTTAGATGGTTTCGGAAAAACAAAATTTAAGGTGATAAAAGTAGATGGTTTAAATTTTGAAATGGATGCAGTTGAAGGTGAAAAAGGTAAAGAAGTTCATGTGGACCATGATGATATAAAGCCAAATGTAATTGAAGATGGAGATATATTAGAAGCTATTTATGGCAATGGAACAAAGAAAAAATATATAGTTATTGATCCTGGATTTTATGATGAAGATTGTGGTTTCCCAGCTCATTATCAAATACAAATTAAACCCTATAATAATGCCTCTACAACACACATTCCACATTCTATTAATAATACAAATGGTACATTAATCATTAATCAAAATTCGCCAAGTGCAAACATAAGCGTTTTACAAGATTTGTCTATATTTAGTGAATTATCAGAAAAAATTAAAACTGAAAATTCGATTGATAATAAAAAAGAATTACTTGCTTTAGTGGAACAAATGAAAAATAATGCAAATAATAAAACGACATTTGCACAGCACTATGGACAGTTTATATCTTTTGCGGCTAATCATATGACGATTTTAGCTCCATTTTTACCCTTATTGGCAAAACATTTAGAATAAATTAATGTTCTAAATATTTTAAAGACAATTGTAAAATATTATCTATGTCTTTTTCGTCTAATTTTAAATAAGGTCTTGCTAATATTTTTGTTTTTTTATTTCGTCCGGCATCGCCTCCGAGTTGATGAATTCTTGCATATTCTTTATTTGTACCGACAATCGCAGAAGATTCATCATAATTGGAAGTAACAGAAGCTGCAAGTTCGCCTCGCATTTGCAAAATCTTTCCGG
>CAIQJL010000407.1 GCA_903872185.1 uncultured Bacteroidota bacterium
AGGAACTGTTGCTGATTTTGCATATCCAGAAGATACAGATCCTACTGGTTGGGGAACTGGCGGTAACCCGCAATCTCCTTGGACAATTGAAGGAAATACTACTAAAGATTATAGGTTTGTTCACTCTGCTGGTCCATTTACATTAAAACCAGGTGCAGCAAACGATATTACAACAGGTATGGTTTGGGCAAGAGCTACTTCAGGAGGCAGAAGAGCTTCTATTGTTGAGGTAAAACGTGCTGATGATAAAGCTCAAAGATTATTTGATAACTGTTTTAAATTAATTGACGGTCCTGTTGCTCCTCTTCTTGATATTATTGAACTTGACAGAGAGTTTATTTTTCATATTATTAATGTTAAAGGAACTAATAATTATATGAACACTCCTGAGGATTATACAGAAAAAGATCCTTTTATTGTATGTCCAACAGGTCTTCCAAACTGTGTTGCTAATTATACATTCCAGGGATATCAGGTATTTCAGTTGAAAGATGAAAGTTCATCTGTTACCGATATTGGAAATGAAGATAAAGCAAGATTGGTTTTTCAATGTGATAAAAAAGATACTATTGAAAGAATTATAAATTATGAATATGACAATCAAATAGGTGCTTCTGTTCCAATTTTAAAAGTAAAAGGAAATAATGTAGGTATTCAACATGCCTTTACTTTAACAGATGATGCTTTTGCAATTGGCGATAAACGATTGGTAAATCATAAAACATATTATTATGTTGCAATTGCTTATGGATATAATAATTTTAAAACTTATGATCCTACTGATCCTGCTGCTTTAGATGGTCAAAAACAACCTTATTTGCCAAGTAGAACAGGAATTAAATCTTACTCAGTAATTCCTCATATTACTGCTCCTGCAAATGTTGGAACTATTTTAAACTCTAAATTTGGCGACGGTCCAAAGATTGTTCAAATTGAAGGTTTAGGAAATGGTAATAATGAGCTAAGATTAACTCAAAAAACTATTAATAAAATTATGGCAGGTTCTCCATGGAAAGCTGATAGTGTTGAGTACGAAAACGGATATGGCCCAATTAAAATTAAAGTAATTGATCCATTAAATATACCATCAGAGAACTTTGGTCTTAAATTTATCCCTAGTTCAGCTAATGTTGGTATTGCTTCGGCAGGTTATTATATTAATACTTCAAGATGGATGGTCTTTAAAGAAAATGCTGTAGTTCCAGAAGATACAGTATTGTCAACATCACCAATTACATATTTAAATGAGCAAATTATTCCACAATGGGGTATTTCAATTACAATTAATCAGGTTCCTTGGCCAGCTAAAAATGATCAAAATGCTGTTCAAAATGGATATATCTCTTCAAGCGTGGTATGGGCCGACCCATTAAAACGATGGATAGATTTTGTGCAAGATTATGATGGTTGTGGTTTTCCAAACTGGATAAGATGCGGAACAACTGTAGTAACAGATAATTCAACTTGTAACGATATTAACAGTACTACTTCTGGTGATGCTCTTCAGTTCTTTGAAAAAGTTATTGATGGAACGTGGGCTCCATATATGTTCGGAATGGAAGATAAAGCTGGGTCAGCAACTTATGATCCTATAAATACGGGTGTTGCTTTTGGACTTTTACATTCTAGTATGAGCTCCATATCAAGACGTTTATCAAGTGTAAAAGTTGTTATAACTAAAGATAAAACAAAATGGACTCGTTGCCCGGTAATTGAAACTTGCGATTACGATTTAGCAACTGGTGTATTTATGCCTGGATTAAATGAAGGAAATGCTTATAAATTTAATTTACGTAAGCATGCGTCGGTTGATAAAGATGGAAATTCAAATACTGTTTTAGCCGGTGATAGTACTAATCCAAATAACTCTAATTACATTGCAGGAAGAGGTATGGGCTGGTTCCCTGGTTATGCAATTGATGTTGAGAATGGCGAAAGATTAAATATGGTTTTTGGAGAAGATTCAAGATATCCTGGAGAAAACGGAAGAGATATGATGTGGAATCCAACTGCAAACTATGCATCCGATTTGTATTTCCAATCTGGTGGTTTAGCAGGTGACTTTTATCTTGGTGGAAAACATTTTATTTATGTCTTTGGCCATAACGAAGCCGGTTCAGATACAATGCCACGCTACGATGCAGGATTAAATATGTATAAAAAGTTTATTACAATTACAGGTAATGCTGGTAATACAAAACGTAATTTATGGTGGAATGCAATGTGGGTGTCAATTCCAATGCTTTCAAGAGATGTGCAGATTAGTCCTTCCGACCCTTATTCTTTTATAAGGTGCGATGCTACTTTTAATTTTAATATTGCTAATCCTTATATTAAAGCAACAGGTAATTTTAAACGTGATCCAGCCTTGGTTGAAAATGATGATTTACCATATTATAACTTTAGTTTAAAAGATTTGGTTCCTACTATAAATGATGAACAAACTGCAAAGAATTCGTTAGATTTAATTCGGGTGGTTCCTAATCCTTATTATGGTTATAGTGCTTATGAAAAATCACAGCTTGATTATAAAGTTAAAATAACAAATCTTCCACAAGTTTGTACAATTAGCATCTACAATGTTAGCGGTACATTAATTAGAAGGTTTAAAAAAGACAGTCCACTTTCATATCAGGATTGGGATTTAAAGAATGAATACGGGATTACTATTGCTAGCGGCGTTTATATTGTACATATAGATGCCAAGGGGCTTGGCGAAAAAATTGTTAAATGGTTTGGTGCATTACGCCCACTTGATTTAAACAATTTTTAAAAATTAAATGATTAGAACAAAATATTGGAAAATCATGAAAAAAAGATCAATTAAAATTCTGGCAGTAGTTGCATTAGTAACTGTAACTACATTTTGTTTTGCGGGCAATGAGCAACGCGCAGGCCAGGCAGGAGCTACTGAACTACTTATTAATCCTTGGGCTCGAAGTACGGGTTGGGGTGGTGCAAACTCAGCAGGAATTAGAGGCTTAGAAGCATTACAACTTAATGTTGCCGGAACTGCTTTTACAAAGAAAACAGAATTTATTTTCGCTAGAACTAACTGGTTAGGAGGAACAGGAATTAATATTAATTCTTTTGGGCTTTCTCAAAAAGTTGGTGAAAGTGGAGTATTAAGTATTTCTTTAATGAATATGAATTTTGGCGATATAGAGATTACAACTGTAGAAATTCCAGAAGGTGGAATAGGTACTTACCGTCCAAATTATACTAATATAGCTTTGGCTTATGCTAAAGAGTTTTCAAATAGTATATATGGTGGTTTGGCAGTTAAAATTATTAACGAAAAAACTGCTGATTTATCTGCTTCTGGAGTTTGTTTCGATGCAGGTATCCAATATCTTACTGGTTTAGGAAAAAATAAATTAGGAAAGAAAAACCGTGATAATCTACACTTTGGAATCTCTATTAAAAATGTAGGTCCAACAATGCGTTTTAAAGGTGACGGACTTTCATTTCGTGGAGCAGTACCACCAAAGGACATTGTAATGACAGTTGAATCACGTTCGGCAGAGTTTGAGTTGCCTGCGCTGATTATGATTGGTGGTATGTATGATTTTTATTTAGCTCAGAAAGTTGATACTGTAGCAGATAAAATTAGAAGTGATCATCGTATTAGTATTGCAGGAAACTTTACATCAAATTCATTTACAAAAGATCAATACCATGGTGGGGTAGAGTACTCATTTAAAGAAATTGTTATGATTAGATGTGGGTATGTTTATGAAAAAGGGATTACAAAATTTGATACACGTACAACTTGCTTTACTGGCCCAACAGTTGGTGCTTCGATTCAAATTCCAATTAGCAAAGAAAAAGGCTCAACCTTTTCTTTAGATTATTCATATCGTGACACAAATCCATTTAATGGCGTTCACACAATAGGAGCTAAAATTACACTGTAATAAAATTTTTATTATATTTGCACTCAAAGAGTCCCGAACTATTCGGGATTCTTTTTGTTTTTTAAATTAATGAAGCATGAGCAACATTTCGTACTTAACCCTAGAAGGTTTTGAAAAATTAAAAAGAGAACTTATTCAGTTAAAAACTGTTGAACGTCCTGCTATTTCAAATGCTATTGCCGAAGCACGCGACAAAGGTGATTTGTCGGAAAATGCTGAATATGACGCAGCTAAAGAAGCTCAAGGTATGCTTGAGATGAAAATAAAAAAGCTGCAGGAAATAATATCAACTAGTCGTGTTTTAGACGATACTAATATCGATAAATCTAAAGTTCAGATTTTATCAAAGGTGAAAATTAAAAACATAGCAACAAATGCTATCCAGCAATATACATTGGTTTCAGAAAGTGAAGCAAATTTTAAAGAAGGAAAAATTTCTATAAACACTCCAATAGCAAAAGGATTGCTTGGGAAAAAAGTTGGTGATTTTATTGAAGTAGAAGTTCCAAGCGGTAAATTATCTTTTGAAGTAATAGAAATTACAAGATAAGATGTCAAGTGTTTTTTCTAAAATAGTATCCGGCGAAATACCTTGCTATAAAATTGCTGAAACTGAAGATTTTCTTGCTTTTCTCGATGTTTCACCATTAGCAGAAGGGCATACTTTAGTAATTCCTAAAAAGGAAATTGATTATATCTTTAATATTGAAGATAATGTGTTAGCTGGCTTAACTTTATTTTCAAAAAAAGTAGCAAAAGCAATTGAAAAAGCGATTCCGTGTAAAAGAATTGGAGTTGCTGTTATTGGTTTAGAGGTTCCTCATGCACATGTGCATCTAATTCCAATAAATAATGTTTCGGATATTGATTTCTCCAGAAAAAAGTTAATTTTTTCAAAAGAACAAATGATAGAAACAGCAGAAAAAATCAGAGCAAATTATTAGAACTTTTTATTAATATTTTGTAACAAGCGAAGACGCTTGTTACAGTTTTTTATTTGAAACTGACACAAGTGTCCTCGATTGTGTTTTTTATTTCTTTAATCTCTCGGGATTCTTACTTAAAAACTCTTTCCAGCTTTTAGCAGCATTTTTATTTTCACCAACAGGAATTTGATAAAAGTGACAAAGTGCCGCAGCCAGACCATCGGTAGCATCAAGGTATTTAGGTATTTCTTTTATGCCAAGAATTTTCTGGAGCATACTAGCTACCTGTTCTTTTGATGCATTTCCATTTCCTGTAATGCTTTGTTTGATTTTTCTTGGAGCATATTCAAAAACAGGAATAGAATGAGAGATAGCAGCTGCAATAGCTGTCCCTTGAGCACGACCTAGCTTTAACATTGATTGAACGTTTTTTCCAAAAAAAGGAGCTTCTATAGCAAGTTCATCAGGCTTGTATTCATTAATTAATCCCGAAACACGCTCAAAAATGTGTTTTAACTTTACAAAATGATCGTCTAGCTTATGTAATTCAATTACACCAATGGCAACAACTATTGGCTTATTAAGCTTTATTTCAAGTATTCCATAACCCATTATTGTGGTCCCTGGATCGATGCCAAGTATTATTTTATCTGCACTCATTATGCACTAAAGATACTATAGGGAATTCAAACAAATAGATTTTAATTAGCTTTTTTAAATTTAGCTTTTGACAAAAATATTCCAAAAACAATTAGTAACAAACCTGCAATAGTAGAAACATGAATGCTTTCGCGAAGAAAAAATGCAATAAAAAAAATAGAAAGAAATGGAGATAAAAAGACTAAAGAACTTATTTTCTCAGGAGATTTAGAATATTTTAATGCTGTTAACCATAACACAAATGTAATTCCCATTTCAAAGATACCAACATAAATTGCAGCAAAAATGGAACTATTACTGCTTATTTTAATGGGTTCAAAAAATAAATGGTATATCGCAATATAAATAAAACCCAAAAGAAAATTTAAAAATAGTTTCGGGGTTTCTTTTCGTTCATCTTTCATATTTAAAAGCCAAAAAAGAGCCCATATAATTGAACTGCCGGCAGCAAGAAATACTCCAAATGGATTAGAGATATTTAAATTCCATTTACCTTGAAAAGAAATTACAAAAACACCAATAAAGCAGATAAAAAGTGCAATTAATGCTTTTATTGATATTTTTTGTTTTAAAAATGGTGCTGATAATATTACCAGAACAACTGGCCAAGTGTAATTTAAAGGCTGTGCTATTTGTGCCGGAAGCAAGCTGTATGCTTTTAATAACACCATGTAGTATAAAAAAGGATTTAAAAAACCCAATAAAGCTGAGTAACACCAGGATTTGAAACTAATTTTGAAAGTGAGATTAATTTCTTTGTTTAATAATATAACAATACCCAGTAATAGTAGGCTTGTTAATGTGCTAAAAAAAAGCAGGTTGGCAAAGCTCATTCCTGCTAAAGCAGTCTTAAATGCAGTTGCAACAGTTGACCAAAGAAGTACAGCAGAAATTGCAAAAAAGTATGCTTTTTTCTGATTCTGCATGAATTTAAAATTGAGTATCGTTAATAATAACAGGAATTTCTTCTTCTTGTAGCTTATCTCCTCTTAAAAAACGATATCTTTTTCGGGCTTCGTTTACCAATATACTTCCAGGATGGTTGGTTAAAATTTTCTGGTAATATTCCATTGCTTTTTTATTATCTAACAAATACTTTTCATTAATAGTTGCTGATTTAAAGAGTGCGTCGTCAGATAAAATACTAATACTAAATTTAGTAGAGACTGTATCAAAATATGAAACAGCTGTTAGATAATTTGCTTTTTTTAGAAATAGTTCACCTAATTTAAAATATGAATCGTCTAAAATTTCATTAGAAGAGTATTTTCTAAGAATACTGTCTAATGTTAAGATAGCTAAACTATCAGTATGTTTAAATATTTGCCATTCGGCTCTTGAGTACATTTGCAAAGCCTCGCCTGTTGAGTCGGCAGTAATATTTTCGCTTATTAATAATGATAATGTAAATGCATCGTTGGCTATTAGTTTTGAAGTTGAAGCTTTCAGAACATCCAACTGTGCCTGGGCCCATAAGAAGTCGCCAGAATAATATGCTAATTTTGCTTTTCTGAATTTAGCTTCATGACCAATAGGCTCATTTTCATTTGCTTTTTCAACCTGTGCGTAATAAATGGTTGCTCCCCAAATATCATTATTAAATAATAAAATATCGCCCATTAAAAGTTTACATTCTGCAATTTGTGTTGGTGTTAAAATATTTGAGGCGAGAGTTTTTTCTAAATCCAAGCTTGCTTCGTCGGCTTTATTTAGATAGAAGGCTTGAATATATGCAATAGCTTTAATTAATGAGAATGTTGACTTTGACCGACCTAATTCGGTTAATGTAGTTTGTAAAAGTTTTTCTAAATCTTCTACATCAGATTTTTTAACTCCTGGTTGTTCTATTATTTTATTATAAAGCGTATTCATGTAATCGCTTCTTGCATCAACGTACCAGGCATTGTATTTTCCTTTATCTATTACATATTGATATGCTTTTAATGCAACATCGTAATCTTTATTTATTACTGCTTGACTAGCTAATTCAATGATTCTGCTGCCATCTTCTTTTAGTCTTTTATCAAGAGCAGAGCATTGAATAAATGCATTTTCGTAATCTTTATCTTGCAAATACAACCAAATTAACAATTCGCTAAATATTTTCCGATCAGGATTTTTTTGAATCCTTTTAATTAGTTGAATTTTTAAAATGCCAATTAAATTATTTTCTTTATCGGCATATACCGAAGATTGTAATCTGTTTTGAACAGTTTGCAAATAACTATCGTGAATTTCAAGTAAATCTAAATACTCGTTAATCATTTTTTCGTATAAAAATTGTATCTGATAAATATTTGCCAATTCGAAATTAAAACTATAAACGTCCTTTAGCATTTTTCTGCCTTTTAAATATGTTTGTTCTGCAAAACCAAATTCTCGTTTTGACAGAAAGGCATTTGCTAAAGTAATAATTTGATTATTATCTGGTTGGAGAAGTTTTAAAGCTTGCTGATATTCTTCGTCAGATTCTTTTATAAGATTTTGAGTTTTATATAAATAACCTAAATCAACCTTGTAACTTAAGTCGGTATTGTTTCTACGAATTTCTTTTTTTAAAATTTTCTCAGCAGTTTCGAAGTCTTTTAATTCAATAAGACAGTTCAAATAATAAGTGAAATATATTTTAGACTTCTGGCTGCTATATAAGTCCGAGAATATAGTTGCTGCTTTTTCAAACTCCTTGTTTTTATAATATTGTTGAGCTAGTTGATTTTGCTCATCTGTATTCTGAGCCTGAATAGTGTTAGCTAGACCAAAGAAAACTAATGTTATTAGAAAAAATTTAAGCATTTAAAAATAATTTTTTTGCAAATATAAACCCAAAATGGAGCTGTTATTATAAGACATCTAAAAAACAAAAAAGAATTTTAATAAGTATATTAATAGTGTTAAAATTAAATAAAAGCTATTTCTTAACAATTAATGAATCTTTTTTTTCAGGTTCATAATATACTTTAGACAAATCGTAATAATTCTGGCTATTTGTAATAAACCCTTTTAGGTTTCTTTTTATTATGTGTTGAAGTTGTACGTTATTACTCAAATTTGACATTTGAAGAACAAATTGAGGTTTGTTGCCTTTAAATTGTTGAAGGTTTTTCTCCAAATATAAAGTAACATTTAAGTTGTCAACATTATACAATAAGTCAAGTTTGCCTTCAGATAACATTTGCAATTCTTTGTTTGAAGAGTTATTAAAATTTATAATAATAGTATCTAGATAAGGAAGAAAGTTGTTTGAGTTGTCTTTTTGGTAATAATTCGGATTTCTTATCAAAGCAAGTGATTTGTTTTCTTTAGGAAAGTTGTTAATATAAAATGGCCCGGCACCTACAAAGCTTTTATAGCCATCCTTTTCAAATGCTTCGCGAGGAATGACTGCAGCTGCTGGCGATGCTAGAAAATATAAAAATAAAGGGTTCGGTTTTTCTAAACAAATTACTAAAATGGTATCGTTTTCTGCTTTAATTCCTGAAATATTTTTTTCTTTGTTGTTTTTTGTGTCTGAATAATAATGATCAGTAGCGCCAATAACTTTATCAATAGTTCCGAAAAAGTTTCTATTGTTTTCATTTTTCGTAGCCAATAAGTTAAACGTATAAACAAAGTCGTTTGCGGTTACTTTTCGCCCAATTCCATCAGAAAAACATTCGTTATTGTGAAAATAAACATTGTTATTAAGATGAAATTTATAGATGGTTTCTGTTGAATCAATTTCCCAGCTATAAGCTATTGCTGGTTTTACCGATAAGTCGTATGCATTGAATTTTACTAAACCATCGTATAGTTGCGAAATAATATGACTTGAAACAATATCGTTAATGCTATGAGGAAAAAGTGAAACAACTCCTGACTTTTCATTTATTCGCAATGTTCCTCCAAAAGAGTTTGGGTTAGATTTTTTGTCGTAACTGTTAGAGCAGCCAAAAATCGAGATTAAAATAATTAGGAATAAAAATTTGCACAAAAAGTTCATTTTAAATAAGGAATTAAGCTTTTTATACAAAATTACGCTTATTTTTGGCAAATAAATAAATCAGTTAAATTTTGTTTATTATATTTGCTGATTAAGAATAAAGTTTATTCATTGTTTTGATAATTTAAAAATTAAAAGTACATTCGTTGTTTGAATGGTAAAAATTACCTCGCCAATGAAAAAGAGAATAATTACATTTTTGTTTTTTGTCCTGTTGGGAACATGGTCTTTTGCTGGTGAAATAGTTATTGATGGTATATTTCAGGGTAAAAATCTTTATGTAATGAATCCATTTGCTTCCTCGGGAGTAGGTTTTTGTGTTTTTGAAGTAACTGTAAATGGTAAAACTTCAACAGATGAGATTAACTCAAGCGCATTTGAAATAGATTTATCTATATATCAATTTAATTTGGGAGATAAGGTTACTATTATTATTAAACATAAAGACAATTGTGTTCCAAAAGTTCTTAATCCTGAAGTTCTTAAACCAAAAAGCACTTTTACCGTTTCGGCAATAGAAGTTGGCAAAGATGGAACTTTAAGTTGGTCAACAACTGGCGAAGCAGGCAAGTTATCATTTGTTGGTGAGCAGTATCGTTGGAATAAATGGGTAAAGGTTGGTGAAATAGAAGGTAAAGGAACTCCAAACTCAAATGCTTACTCGTTAAAAGTAGCTCCACATTCTGGAAATAATAAGTTTAGAGTAAAACAAGTAGATTATACTAAAAAACCTAGATACAGTCCTGAGGCAATTTTTAAATCAGTGAGCCCACCTGTTTCTATTACATCTAAAAAGTTTGAAACTGAGATTGCTTTTTCTGGCGAAACGATGTATGAAATTTACGATTACTACGGAAATTTAGCTTTAAAAGGTATTGGAAGTAAAGTTGATATTACCAGTCTTAAAAAAGGAGATTATTTTATTAACTATGATAATTTAATGGATCAGTTTAAAAAGAAATAATCGATAAAATATTTAATAAAAAAAGGAGCTAATGCTCCTTTTTTTATTAATAGTAAACCTAAAAAATTTCTAAGATATCTTCTTTATATAAATGGTGTACTTTTAACCCAACCATTTTAGCGCCATTAATATTTATCTCAGAGTCGTCAATAAAGAGTGTTTCCTGTGGCTTTATCGAAGCATCATTTAAGACATAATTGTAAATTTCTGCAGTTGGTTTAATCATGCCAATATCATGCGAGAACCAGGCTTTTTCGAATAACTCATTAAAATTTGCATAACCAAATTCAGTTTGCAGACTTTTTAAATATCTGTTATAGTGAATAAGATTAGTGTTGCTTAATAAGAATACTCTATACTTAGTTTTTAGTTGCTCTATTAACTTTATTCTTTTTACTGGCATATCTAGTAAAAGTGCATTCCACGCAAAATCTATCTGAGCATCGGCAATATCTTTATTAGAAATATTTCTTATTTCATTTCTAAATTCTTTAATAGAAATATCCCCTTTCTCCATTTTAATCAAAAGATCAGAGCCTTTAGAATTAAAAATGCATTCTTCTACATTTAAAAATCCTAGTTCCTTAAATGCATTTATTGTTAGCTTAAAATCGATATTAATAATAACACCGCCATAGTCAAAAATTATGTTTTTTACTCCTGTTAAATCAATCATATCTTCACTATCTTTGAATTTGTAAACAAAATTATCATTAATTAAACGATTTAAAAATATTATGCATGTTAATGGAAAACCATATGTTGCTTTGTGGGCCGATGAAAACAATAATTCTGTAAAATTAATTAATCAATTAAAGATACCTTTTGATTTTGAGATTTGTGAAATAACCTCATACTTAGAGCTTGTTAATGCGATAAAAGATATGCGTTTACGTGGAGCTCCATTAATTGGTGCTGCTGGTGCATATGCTATCTGGTTAGCTTGTTTAGAAGCAAATAAAAACTCTAACCCATCTGAATTCATAGTAAATGCATATAATGTTATAGCGTCTGCTAGGCCAACAGCCGTTAATTTAAAATATGCAACTACACTTATATATAACAAAATTATTGTTGAAAATGATTTTAGTAAATGGTCACAAATTGCACTAAAAGAATCAAATGATTTTTATTTAAATGAAATAGAGAATTTCAGAAAAATTGGGGCTTATGGACTAGAGATAATAGAGCAAATTTCTTTAAAGAAAAAAGGTGAAGTAGTAAATATTCTAACACATTGCAATGCTGGTTGGTTGGCTTGTGGTGATTATGGTACAGCAACTGCTCCAATCTATTTTGCACATGAAAAAGGCATTAAAATTCATGTTTGGGTAGATGAAACCCGTCCACGTTTTCAGGGAGCAAAACTCACTGCCTGGGAAATGCATAATGAAAACATTCCATTTACTGTAATTGCAGATAATACCGGTGGGTATTTAATGCAGGAAAACATGGTAGATATGGTAATTGTTGGTGCCGATAGGGTTGCTGCCAATGGTGATGTTGCGAATAAAATTGGAACTTATTTGAAGGCTCTTGCAGCTCGTGATAACAATATTCCGTTTTATGTTGCATTACCATCAAGTACTATCGATTTTGAATTAAAACAAGGTGTACATAATATCTCAATCGAAAAAAGGAATGAAGATGAAATTCTGAAAGTGGATGGTTTAACAAATAACCATAAAATAGAAATTGTAGATATTATGCCGTCTAATTATCCTTCGGCAAATTATGCATTCGACATAACACCAGCACGTTTAGTTACCGGAATAATCACCGAAAAGGGAATAGTGGAGGCTGATGCTGAAAAAATATTAAAACTGTTTTCAGAAAAATAAATAATATGGAAGAAAACATTAAGCAAGAAGTAGCATATTTTATGCGGCGTTTATACCGAAAAGGTCTTACAACAAGCCTGGGTGGTAATATTAGTTGCAAAATTGATAACGATAGGTTTGCAATTACACCAAGTCAAACCGATAAGGGAAGAATGAAAGCAGATGAATTAGGTATTGTAAAATTAAACGGTGAAAACTTAACTCCTAAAGTAAAATTAAGCATGGAGACTAAAATGCACCTTTATATTTATCAGAAAAGGCCAGAGATAAAAGCAATTATACATGCACATCCACCATTTTCTTCTTTTTTTGCTGCTTCTGATAAAAAGATAAACTGCAAATTACTTGGCGAAGCCCGTGCTTTACTTGGCGAACCTGCTTATGCAAAATATGCGCTTATGGGAACAGAAGAGCTTGCTGAAATAGTTTCTGATTCCGCTTTAACAAGTAATTTAGTTATTTTAAAAAACCATGGCATTTTAACAGTTGGCGATTCTTTAATTACTGCTATTGACAGAATTGAAGTGGCTGAAGTAGCTGCCCGTTTAAGTATACTTTGTAATATTCATGGAAGTATACAAGAATTAACCGCAGCTCAATTGGCTGAAATTGATAGTTTAATGAATGTTTCTTAACGAAATTGAAATAAGACTAGAAAAATTATTGCTAAATTAAAAGCATTATTGTAATATTGCAGTCCCTAAAATCTTTGGGGCCCATAGCTCAGCTGGTTAGAGCATCTGACTCATAATCAGAGGGTCGTAGGATCGTGCCCTACTGGGCCCACAAGTAAAGCCTCAATAAAATGAGGCTTTTTTATTTTTTACTGAGATAATCTAACTTAGACTAAAATATTCTTGTTAAATAAAACATCAGAAAAAATGCAATTTCATGAATTATTGCTACATA